>CAIUQV010000469.1 GCA_903901375.1 uncultured Ignavibacteriota bacterium | reverse complement strand
TTCAACGGTAGATTAAACATTAATTTGTCGGAAATTAAGAACAGTAAAGTGCCTGTTAATTTAAAATTAGGTGCTACTTACAATTTAACAGACGGTAGAGTACTGTACGGTTCAGGTATTTATAATAGAATAGATTCTGACCCGCTTAGTCCTACTTACGGAAAAGTGATAAATAATTCAAGCAGAAATCCATTAACTTCTGGTAAAGACCAGCAGTATTTTGGCAGAATTTCTGTTACCCCATCAAGCAAATTCTTCTTTGAATTGCAGGGAAGTTATTTCAGCACCGTATCTGAACAGATGGATCCTATCCATAAAGATATGTTGACCCATTATGGCGATACAATCTACAATCCTCTTTTAACCTCTTATGGTTTAAGAAATGGACAAGTCCTCGGTACAGACCCAAATACATCGTATTTATACCAGAGAATCGGAAACGTAATTGACGTCTATCAGAAACTTGATGTCAGTTATTTCAGCGGTAAACTCGATGCTACATGGGCTTTACTTACAAAGAAATATGGTGACCACGAAGTAAAATTCGGTGGTGAATACAAATACAATACTTTAAGACGTTTAACAATCAATCCTGCAGCAACTGCAGACCAGACTGTACAAAACGTTCTTGACAGGTATTATGGTACAAATATGGCCAGGTTAAAGACATATGGATACACAATTTACAATGAGTTTAATGGTGTTAGTACACTCGTAGCAGATGAAAACAATAAAGATGCAGGTACAGCAGCTAAACATCCTATCACAGGCGGTTTCTACGTCAGAGATAAAGTTAGTTTTGCTGATTTTAATTTTAACGGTGGCTTCAGAGTAGATTTCTTTGACGTTAACGATAAAGTTTTTAAAGACCTTGCAAATGATATTACAGGACCTGACGGAATTATCGCTTCAAACGACGATTTTGTTCAGAGTAAAATGGATTATTTTGTTAGTCCAAGACTTGGATTCTCTTTCCCAATTACCGATAAAGTTATCTTTGTTGCACAATACGGAAAGATGGTTCAGTTGCCGCAGTTAAATTTATTATACGTAAATCAGGCAACTTTACAGAGATTCTTGTCAACAGCATTACAGGATGTAATCGAAAACTCATCTTTGAAACCGACAAAACTTACTCAGTATGAAATCGGATTTAAACAGCAGGTTGGTGATTACATTAACCTTGGTGTTACTGCATTCTACAAAGAAGCAGTAGATCAAATCGGTGCTGGCAGAATAAAAGCAACAACTGACGGTAAAGTACCTGTCGGTTTTGTTACTTATTTAAATACTGACTTCTCAATTTCAAGAGGTCTTGATATGTATCTGTCAATGAGAAGATGGAACAGAATGTCTGTTGACCTTGCATATACTTTATCTTATGCATCAGGTACAGGTTCAGATCCGTTCTCAAAGACTTCGTTAGCAAACGACGCAACTCAGGAGTTACCACAATTCGTGTATGCACTCGATTATGATCAGAGACATACAGGTAGTGTAAACCTTGACTATAGATTTGGCGGTAATGAAGATGTTCCAAAAGGATTTATGGGACAGGTCTTAAAGAATGCAGGTTTAAACCTGTTATTCAGCTTCAATAGCGGCAGACCTTATACTGCAAGAACAGTCTCAAACACAGCAACAGGTACAGCAGGTGATTTTGTTCTTTCTTCAAAGAATGAACTCTATCGCGACTGGAACTTCAGGTTAGACCTTAGAGTTGATAAAACTGTTCCTATTTGGAAAACAAACTGGAACTTCTACGTCTATGTCATCAATTTACTGAATACTCAAATAGTTAATAATATTTTTGAAGGTACAGGTAAACCAGATGATAATGGATTCTTGAATACACCTACTGGTGCTTCAAGATATGAAACTGATCCCGTGTTCAGACAATTATGGCCTGAAAGAATTAAGTTCTTGTCTAACTATGGTCCACCGAGACAAGTAAGATTTGGTGTTAACATTAGTTTCTAAAATCAACTTGAAAATTTTATTAAACAAAATTTGAGTTTATTATGAAATTGTATAAATATAAAATAATAATACTCCTGTTCATTTTGGCAGTAACTACTGTCGGTATGTCAAAACCGAGAATTACTTTCGGTAATAACCCATACCCGACAGGTCCTAACACTGTTGTGTTGCAGAGAATTATTCTGAATGCTAACAACATGTCGGCTTACTTCCAGAATACGGGTATTTTTGATCAAAATACAACTTCCGGTAATACCGCTGGTCTTGAATGGCCAAAGGGTTCAGGAAGGACTGCAAGTTTTACAGCAGGCCTTTGTATCGGTTGCGGTATTAATGGTCAGTATGCACAGGTTATGGCATCTTACAAAGGTGAGTATGCTCCTGGACATTTTAAATCAGATGGAACTTGGGAAACCACTGGTGATTTCAAAATGTATACAGTAAGACTCGGGGATAATGCAACTAATAATCCCGATTATG
>CAIUQV010000468.1 GCA_903901375.1 uncultured Ignavibacteriota bacterium | reverse complement strand
TAACACACCTGACGACGCTCTCAACGAATTAAAGAAAGGTAACACAAGATTCGTGGATGGTAAACTTGAAAACACAGATTACAAAGAACAGGTGCAGGCAACTAAAGACGACCAGCATCCTCATTCAGTTATCCTGTCTTGCCTTGATTCACGTGTACCGCCTGAAATAGTTTTTGACCAGGGATTCGGAAACATTTTCGTAGCCCGTGTAGCTGGAAATATAGAAGATGATAATGTCCTCGGCAGTATGGAATTTGCTACAAAGCTAAAAGGCAGTAAGTTAATAGTAGTCATGGGACACAATAAATGCGGTGCCGTCAAAGGCGCTGTAGATAATGCCGAGCTCGGAAACCTTACTCAGCTTGTAAACCAGATTAAACCTGCAATCACAGGCGATAAATCAAATCCCGATAAAATGCTCGACGAAACTTCTAAAAATAATGTTAAACTTCAGATTGAAAGCATTCTTAAACACAGCGATGTTATCTCCGCTCTTGTTAAAGAAGGCAAGGTAAAGATTGTCGGTGCATACTACGACCTAAACACCGGCAAAGTAGAATTCATGAACTAATAAAAGTATTTAATCTATGTCGCTCAAACATATATGTTCGTTGATTTTTGTAGCTCAAACATTCTTGTTTGAGTGTCCGTGTAACGGACATCATGGATTATCAAACTAAACATTCACTCGTTACTACGCTCCGGCGTAGTAACGTATTTTAATAATCTTTCTGCCTGAAAAAGTAATCAGTGAAAATCAGTTAATATCATTCTTTTCAGTGTGCAAATCTCTTTCACTCGTTACTACGCTCCGGCGTAGTAACGTATTTTAACCCCCTCCCCCAAAACTCCATTTGGAATTATAATATTCCACCGAATTACTTAACTTTCTGCATTGAAGCTAAAACACTTGAATATTGCAATCGGTCTTTCAATGTCCGTAATCTTTCTGTTCTGCGGAACAAAGCAGAATAATGTTCCGTTGAAGTCATCGGAATCTTCTAAAGACACCTGCTATTTCACCTGCGACTCTTTGCAGTCTGCTCTTAAGGAAACATTATCTTCTGATTTCTGCTTCGTTAAATCAGGATATTTTCTCGTTGTAAGCAATTTAAGCCAGTCCGAAGCAAAAGGTCTTTCGGAAAATTCAATCGGTTCAGCCTTAAAGTGTTTTTACAACGACTACTTCATTGCTAAACCCACTGAACTCGTTACAGTATTTCTTTTCAAAGATGATACGTCCTACAGATTCTGGGCTGATAAACTATACGGCGATAAAGATGACCTTTCAAGGTTTGGTTATTATAAACCTTCAAAGAAAGTAATGCTGATGAACATTGCAACAGGCTCTGGTACGCTTATTCACGAACTCACGCATTCTCTCGTCAGGTACGATTTTCCCGATATTCCTTCCTGGTTCAACGAAGGACTCGGTTCTCTCTACGAAAGATGTTCATTTGAAAATAACGAAATCAAAGGTCACGTTAACTGGCGTTTACCAGCACTTGTTGAAGCTATCCGTAAAAATCAGTACTCATCTATTAAAACTCTAATGAGCACAGATGATGAAACATTCTACAGCGATGAAAGTGCATTAAATTATTCTCAGGCAAGATATTTCTGTATGTACCTTCAGGATAAAGGTCTCCTTAAAAAATATTATAAAACATTCCGCGATAACTTCTCCTCAGACAACACCGGCATCTCCTTTGCCGAAGAACTTCTCAGCAGCAATATCGTTTCCATAGACACTGAATACAAATCCTGGGTTCTCACTCTCAAACAATAATCTCTTACTGGCTTCTAAATTAATCT
>CAIUQV010000467.1 GCA_903901375.1 uncultured Ignavibacteriota bacterium | reverse complement strand
GTAAAAACCGAAACAGATATAGAATCTTTATGCGGAGAAATAATTGAAGATTTTAAAGTACGGGTATCAAACAAATACAAAGTTCTTTACGAATACAAGTCAGAGAACAGAAATTTTACAGTTGATTCAAAATTATTAAAGCAGGCAATTGATAATCTTTTAAATAATGCTGCAAAGTATTCAGATGAAGGAAGTACAATCGAACTGGAAGTTATAAATAATACTGAAAGCATTTCATTCCTGATTTATGACAGCGGGATAGGAATTCCTGACTCGGACAGGGATAAACTTTTTGAAGCATTTTACAGAGGTAAAAATGCACTTTTGATTTCGGGAACAGGAATCGGTCTTCCATTAGTTAAAAAGTTTGCAGAGCTTCATAACGGCTCAATTTCTTTTGAGAAGAATAAGCCCAGAGGGACAATTTTTAAATTAGTTATAAACAATAAACAGTAAATGAAGAGAAAAATACTTATCATTGAAGATGACGTAAGCGTTCGTGAGAATGTTAACGAAATCCTTATAGCAGAGGATTTCGAAGTATACACAGCAGATAATGGTAAATCAGGATATCAAAAAGCAGTAGAAATAATTCCTGATCTGATACTATGCGATTTATTAATGCCGGAAATGAACGGATATGAAGTTATACACTTTATCAAGGAAAATCCTGTAACAAGGGATATACCTTTTATATTTCTGACAGCAAAAGTAGATTTAGCAGATATCAGGAAAGGAATGGAAACCGGTGCTGATGATTATTTAACAAAGCCATTTTCTGTAAAGAATCTGCTTACAGCGATTAAAATAAGACTTGATAAGTACACTAATTCCAAGAAAAAGATACACGATTTAACGTTGAACATTGAGATGTCATTACCGCATGAATTGAGGACACCTCTGTTCGGGATATTAGGTTTTTCCAAACTTCTTGCGGACAACGTAGATTCATACTCGAAAGAAGAGATTAAAGACTTTGCGGATAATATATTTGCTTCAGGGAAGAGACTGCACAGACTGATAGATAATTTTCTTTATCTGGCAAGACTGGAATTAATGACGTTAAACAGTACTGAGCTGAGGGATATTTCAAACGAACAGATAGGAAAATCATCTGCAATCATAAATCAGTCTGCAATAGAGGCCGCCAAAGCACAGGAAAGAATAGATGACTTAAAAATCAGCATTGAAGATTATGAATATAAAATCAATCTTGAAGGGTTCATAAAAATACTGGATGAACTGATTGACAATGCTTTTAAATTTTCAGAGAAAGGAGATGAGGTTACAATATCAACAAGAAATAACGACAAGTATAACATTATTTCAATTTCCAATAAAGGGGTAGGTATGACGGAAGAGCAAATTGCTAACATTATGCCGCATATGCAGTTTGAAAGAAAAGTGAGAGAACAGCAAGGTTCGGGACTTGGACTTTCAATTGCGAAGAAAATCATAGACATTCACGAAGGCAGACTAAACATTTTTGCAAAAGATGGATTTATTACCT
>CAIUQV010000466.1 GCA_903901375.1 uncultured Ignavibacteriota bacterium | reverse complement strand
CCCTGTAACTATAATTCTGGATAAATGAATAAAATAACAATAATAGGAGTTGGTAAAGTAGGCTCAGCACTTGCAATTGAACTTAGTGCTGCAGGATTTAATATCTGTTCACTTGTCGATAGAAATATTTCAAGATTAAAAAGAATAAAGCAGAAATCCGGATGTAATGTTATTAGTGCGGTCTTAAGTGAGGCAATTATTGACGGAACAGACATATTTATATTTTGCCTCAAGGATGATGATATAAAGAAATACATAAGGGTAATAAGTAAATTCAGTTTTAAAAAGAAGATTTTTCTGCATACAAGCGGTTTACTGACTTCTGATGTGTTTAAACCGCTTAGAGCATCAGTTTATGACATAGGTTCATTTCATCCTGCGCAGACATTCTCAAAATTATCTTTCACTGATAATAAACTTCTTAAGGGTATTTATTTCGGTGCGGAAGGAGGAAAGAATGCACTTACATTTGTAAAGAAAGCTGCAGGTAAGTTGAAATCAAAATATGTGATTATTCCAAAAAATAAAAAAGCTCTTTATCATCTGAGCTGTGTAGTCTCTTCTAATTTCCTTATTGCTAATTTTTATCTTTTGAAGTTATTTTCAAAGCAGTTAAATCTTTCTGAAAACAGGTTCCTTAAAATCCTTGAACCGCTGTTTTACAGTACTGCCAAAAATATTCACCTTACGGGCGTCACCAATGCTCTTACAGGACCAGTATCAAGAGGGGATACCAGTACAATAAATTCGCACCTGGACTTATTGCATGGAAAATTTCCTAAATATGTTCAATATTATAAAGCGACTTCAAAACTGCTTGCTGAAGTTGCAGGTATTAAAAACAAAGGAATTAATTTAAAGAAGATATCTGAAATATTGAAGAATGAATAATCTTAAACTGATAATATTATTACTGTTTGTATTTGTATCGTTATCTGCTGCTTATTCTCAGGATGAAAAAATCGAACCAAAGCAGGAAATAGTAAAAGATACTACTATAAAAGTTTATACATCCTCAAATCCAAAACCTTCAGGTATTTTCATTGCTCCGCTTCTGGGTTTTGATTTCCCAATGAGGGATTTCGCTAATAACTCAAAATACTCCATTTCTTACGGATTCAGACTGGAGTATGCTTCGATATCAATTTATCCTGTTGTAGTATTTGGAAAACTTGAATTCCAGAAATTTAATGGAAGCGATGCATTCAGGACTGCAAATCTTCTGAACTCAATGCAGACTAAAATTACGTCCTTCGGGGGTGGAGTCTATGTACTGCTCAATAGATATCTGAAATCAAATTTCACAATGCCGTTTCTGGTTGGTGAGATTAATTCTTACAGCGTAACACGATTTATATCGCCGGATGTTTCTTTGCCGGGGATTAAAACCAGCGATTCCAAGATTGTTTATAGTGCAGGTATGGGTTTTACACTTTATATATTTGATATTATTACTTCCTATAATTTCGGTAATGAATATTCTTCCTTATCCGTTAAAACACAATTTCATTTTCCTGTTATAAAGTTCTAATGTTTTCTTTCTTTCCAGACTATGTTGCTTCCTGTTAAAAAAGTGAAAGGTAATATCAGTCCGTAAACTGCAAAGTACAATTGAAAAAGTGGGAAGTACTTTATTAAGCCTTTATAATTCAGCTTTCTGTAAACTGGAATCATTAAAATCAATTCAGAGATTATCTTTACTGATGCTGCAAATAAATAAAGATATAAACCAAGGTATAAAAATCCTGAAAGCAAAATAACATTCATTGCATACAATTCAATTCCAAGTATATAGCCGAGTAAGTTTATTCCAAGACCTCCTCTGAACCATCTTTTTTTCTGTCTGTAAAGTTCTTTCAGGTCTGCACAGGGATTAGTCTTCACGAGACATTTTTCATCAATCGGATATTTAATCTTATATCTCTTTTCAGCTTTAATTCTTCTCATCAATGCAAGGTCTTCAGTAACAGAGAACTTGAGCTTCTCATATCCGCCAATTTCTTTGTAGGCATCAGCACTTACAGTTAAATTATTTCCAATACAGCTTAATTCTGAATTTATACCGGAACTTGCCGATGCTAAAGACTGTAGGTAAATCCAGTCGAGCGATTGTAACTTTGCGAACAATGAATTATCATAATCAATTTTCGTGAAACCGCAAATTAATCCGGTATCACTATCAAAGTTTCTTACGGTTTCCATAACCCAGCTTGAGGGCACTTCGCAGTCAGCGTCTGTCATAAGATATAGACTGCCTTTGCTTTCAGATATTCCGTAAGATAGTGCATTTACTTTCCCTTTTAAGACTGAACTTTTATAGTTCTTAGTGTTTAACACAAGAAATTCACTGCTTCCTTTCGTTTCACTGAACGTTAACTCTTCAGTATTATCCGTGGAATTGTCATTTATTAGTATTATCTGCAGCTTGTCTTTTGGATAGTCGGATTTCTTTAATGATGATATGCATTTAACTATATTGTGTTCTTCATTTCTTGCTGCTACAAGAACTGTGACAACAGGCAAAAAATCCGGATCACTCTTTTTGATTGATCCGGATTTTCTTAAACCTGTATAAAATAATATGTGTAAAGCAAAATAAACTGTTACAATAATGAATACAGTAATTACCATATCAATTATTACTTAATTACAGCTATTTTAATAATTTTAGTTTCTGTAGTACCGTCAACTGTTGCTTCTATTACGCCGTAATATACACCACTGGATACTTTTGATACATCCCAGATAACTTCATTTTCGTTGTTTGAGAATGCAGTACCTGTAAGTTTTGTAACAAGTTCTCCCGATAAATCGAGAATTTTGATGTTGACAGATCCGGCATTTCCGTTAAGAAAATATCTTATAAATGTTTTAGAATCATACACCGGGTTTGGCCAGTTATAAACTTTATCCTTCGGCAGCTTTTCGGAATATGTCACTGTCGATTGTACGCCCCTGAAATTATTGTTAGAAAAATTCTTGTCTCTTAGATAATTCTTCCAGAGAATGTTCTGCGGTTTATATACTTTATCAGTCTTGAAGCTGTAGAGATAACCGTCCCCCGAAATCAATGATATTGCAAGGGTATCTGAATAATTGTAAAAGGCAGGTGTTGAATATGTATTGTTACCAACCTTAATAGGGAAGCCATCAATGTTCTTTCCGTTCATACTAATACAATTTAGGTCTCCCGACTGTGTAGTAAACAGTAGTTCAAAAATACCGTCGTCATTCACATCGGCAACTGATATGCCGGACAGAATCGTTGAAGTAAATTTAACAGGGAAGTTATCAAGCAGAACACCATTTGAGTTTATTGCATATAGATAATTATCTCCTGAAAACAGGATTTCCTGTTTACCATCTCTGTTAATATCTGCATTAACAACTTTACCAATTGCAGTATTGTATGCAATATTGATTTTTGCATCATTTAACCTTAGTTCTGTGGCTGAAACTTGTGTCAAATTATCAACTGAAGAATTACCTGTAAAATTACCGTATATGCTGTTTAGATAAGGACTGGTGATATACCTGTAAGCACTGCCATTATCTCTTGTAAATCTATTTACAGGTTGTTTTGTGACAGTGTCGATTGCCACTAACTGATTTACGTTCATCAGCTTTTCGTAAACATGACCATTGTTAAATCCTAAAACAACTTTTGAGGAGTCAATTATAAGTGGGGAAGTTGATACCTTGCTGTTAAATGGTGTGAATACAGTATCAGTAATTCCTGTGTTGTTTATTTTAATTATACCTAAAGAAGAACCCGAAATGCCGTTATTTACTGCAATTAATCGTACATCATTCGTATATGAAAAATATCCTGAAGTAGGAGGAATACTACCGTAACCACTTAAAAGTAAACCATTGGCGTTTGTAAGTCCTGTACCGTCATTTTTAAAAGCGAAAAGACTGGTACCGTTATTCACAAACAGTAACTCTTTACCGTTATTATTAATATCTAACGGAATAACCTGTGAAAATTCGTTGTTTATAGTACCTCCAATATACT
>CAIUQV010000465.1 GCA_903901375.1 uncultured Ignavibacteriota bacterium | reverse complement strand
TGCCAAACATAAAATGCTTAATCTGCTTCAGAAATGCAGTATTCGGGATATGCTTTTCTCATTTTGAGACTTATTTTCTTATTTTGAGACAGGGATTTTGATGTCTTTCACCGAATGAACCTACACCTCTCATTATATTAATGTGTTTAACCCCCTCTATTGCAGTTTATCTTATAATCTAAACTTCATATTCCATTGTTCTTTTTAATCTACTTTCCCATTTCTCAATTTGAGAATCCATCAATTACTCTCCTTTTCTTACCTTTTTCCCATAAAATCTCTTCTTGTTGTGTTTCTTTCGTGTTTTTATTGTATTTCGCGGGAGTAATTTTCTTTCTCTTTTGGTGTTTTAGTGTTTTGGTGGTTAATCTCTTATACCTAAAAAAGAATCAGTGAGGATCAGTCTTTTATCAGCTTTTATCAGTGTGCCATTTTCTTGCTTTTGCCTAAAATAATCTCTTTCACTTTTGGTGTTTTCGTGTTTTGGTGGTAAATCTTTTCTGCCTAAATTATCTCTTTCTCTTCTAATCTTTCCCCATAAACAAAAGAACCGTGCTTTCGCACGGTCCTTCTGTTCCTTTAACAACTAAATTAATGAGAAATTTACTTTTTACTCTTCTTCTGTGAAAATGTATTTATATTCGTCGTTACATTCAGCTTTTTATTCGGTGCCAGCAACACAAAATCATAAGACGTCACATATCCATCCAGACTAAAGTCGCATATTTTATACCCATGCTGTGCCGATAAAATTTGATTATTATAAGCATTGTAATCATCTATATCTATATGTCCGTCATAATCCGCATCTCCGGCATACAGTCCGTACAATCCCGATTTAAGTAACTTGGCATCGTTTCCCCAGTACATGTCGGTACTGGTCGTAAAATCATACACATCTGAGTATTTGTAAACGTATGTTTCGTAATTCGACATTACTGCTACATGGTTCCTGTGTCTTATGATAAAATAATAGTAATCGGGTGCAGTTCCGTATTTCAGTGGTAACATCGTTTCTCCTGTTGAACTCAGAAGCTGACCGTCGTACCTTACTACTGCTGCAATTGTATCAACTGATGAAAAATCTTTAGCACTTATTACTTCAACCACTACCCAGTCAACTATGCGCTGTTCGGTTCCTGTATAAGAAATACTCTTTGCTTTGCTGAATATGAAAGGTGCTTGATAGTTGCTTAAAGTTTCAGGTGGCGTTGCGGGGAAATAGTTTCTTTGTTTCAGCGAACAGGACATTGAATCAGCACCCGTACTGTATGCACCGCTAAGAAATACTTTTATATTCGCATAGATATTTGATATTTGCTGAAAGTCCTGATAGTCCATTGTTGTGTTTAAGTCTGTGTACATCCTGTTCGATGGATTGAATGCAATGTTATCTTTCAAAGGAGTTACTGTTCCCGTCCATCCGGAATCAAGATAAGATGTGTAGTATCCGCTTGCGTTTGAAATTACATTACCCGGCAATCCCTGCATCGTAGTGTTAGCAATTGCACCTCCGTTATCGTCATATATATATCCGCTTATTCTGAACCCTGCTGTTACCGAAGAATTTGAATTTGCAGTTATTTTATTGAAGCTCAAATTATAAGGGTTAATTGTCCAGCCATCTTTTGCAAGATATGCCACACCAGACCAGCCGTGATAAACTGTTGCTGTTATAGTACCATTATCATTAGAATATGGTTCACTTAATAATTCAGTTGCCTGAACGCCTTTTACTCCATTCTGCTGAACAGGGGAT
>CAIUQV010000464.1 GCA_903901375.1 uncultured Ignavibacteriota bacterium | reverse complement strand
CCCATTTTGTTGTCCAGCGCCCTTCCCACGTAGTATCTGTCATTCAGCATTATCAGCTCATCTTCAAAAGTTGCCACACAACCTACATGCACTCCAAGCTTTTCCACTTCCTTCTTCGATGTGCACCCGCAATCAAGAAAAATATTCTTCATTGATGGTGCTTCTTCCTTCGCCGCATTTCTGATGTGTATTGCCGGCCATCCAAACACTGCCTTCACAGTTCCTTTCTTCGTGTGTATGTTCACTCTCTTCGATGGTGCAATCTGATGGTCAGAGCCGCCGTTCCTTTTCAGATAAATGTACCCTTCATCTGTTATGTAACTCACAAACCACGAGATTTCATCGGCGTGTGCTTCTATCACTACCTTATACTCCGCCTTCGGATTTATCACACCCACAACTGTTCCGTATGTATCGCTCATATAATCGTCAATGTATGGCTTCATATAATCCAGCCATATCTTCTGACCCGGATATTCAAACCCCGTCGGTGACGCTATGTTCAGGTATCTGTCTAAAAATTCTTTACTCTCTTTTCTCATAGTTTTATTGGCAAATAAATTTTACAAATTCTTTTAGTTCTAAATTCCCGAAATAATATTTCAGGTCTGTATCTTTTAAAGCACTCGAAATGTCTTCCTCTTTATAAACCGCTCCCTCAAGTTTTTTCTCCACGTCTGCCGAATCTCCGTACCCAAGGAAGTCTCCGAAGAATTTAATGTTATTAATCTTTCCGTCTTTCACAAAAATTCTTGCATCCACCTGTCCAAACTCAAACCTGTTCACTTTTTGTATGTTAAACTCCGGCGACCTGCCGAAATTCCATTCCCACGTTTTGTATTTCTCATCTGATATTTTATTCACTTCTTTCCACTCTGCATCGCTCAGTTCATACGTCGGCACTGAATTGTATTCCTTAAAAACATTCTTAATAATTTTTTCTCTGAACTCATCAACGCTGATTTCCTCTTTCAGAAACTCAGATATGTTCGCAACTCTGCTCCTTACAGATTTAATTCCTTTGCTCTCGATTTTATCTATCTTCACGTTCAATGCCTGTACCACGTCTTCGATGTGTGAATTCAAAAGCAGTGTTCCGTGTGAGAACATGGATTTTAAATTCGTGAACTGTGCATTGCCGGAAATCTTCCTCCCGTCAACCGTAATGTCATTCCTTCCGCCAAGCTCAGCATTCACGCCCATTTCCAGCAGTGTCTCCACCACCGGCTTCGTAAACTTTTCAAAGTTATGAAAGAACTCAGGAGAATACTTTGTTATAAAACTGAAGTTCAGGTTTCCAAAGTCGTGGTAAACCGCCCCGCCTCCCGAAATTCTTCTCACCACCTGTATTCCATTCGCGTCAACATATTCCTTGTTTATTTCTTCTATTGTATTCTGATGCTTACCTATTATTATAGAAGGCTTGTTCACGTAAAACAGCAGATACATTTCGTTCTCTACATCAAGGTTCCTTACGCAGTATTCTTCAAGCGCCAGATTTACCGCAGGCTCGTTACTGTTATTTAAAATTAATTTCATCTCTCTCTTTTTTCTCCCGGTTTGTAAAGTATCACTTCGGCATCTTCTATAGTTATCAGCCCTCCGCTCCCGCTTTCTTCAAAAAGTTCTTCAACTGACGTAATTAACTTTCTGATTTTCTCATCTGCATCCACAACTTCTATTATCACCGGTAAATCATTCGAAAGCTCTATCATCTTTGCCTTGTGCACTACGCTGTGTGCACCAAACCCCATAATGCCCCGCGTAACAGTTGCTCCCGCCAGCCCCGTCTTCTTTGCAAGATAAACTATCTCTTCGTAAAGCGGCTTATGTTTATACTTGTCCGACTCTCCGATAAAAATTCTTACAAGCTTCAGATTTTCTTTTCTTTCCATCTCAGATTAACTTAATTATAAATATCCCCATAAACGCCGCCACAACACCCAACACCACAGATACCAACACATACGAAACACTCTCCAGCCATAATCCCTCCTGCAATAGATTTAGCGCATCCATCGTAAACGCTGAAAACGTCGTGAACCCGCCGAGTATTCCTGTCGCAAGAAATAGCCTTGCCTCTGGCGAAAGGTTTCCCTTTGCCGCAAGACCGTAAACCACTCCAATAAACAGCGAACCAATGATGTTAACCGACATCGTCCCGTACGGAAACGACGACAGAAATTTATTCTGAATCACCTGCGAAAGCATATACCTTAAAACGCTTCCCGCAAATCCGCCCGAACCTATTAACAGTAATATTTTTAAGTTAAACAAATATACTTTTTATTTGTCCTAAATTATGCAAATCAAACTTAAAAATATATAAACATAATTATACAATCAAAACTGATTTAATTATACTTATTGTCTTCATGTCAGTATTTTTTCCATTGCTCGCTTTTTTTGTTTTATGTATATTTGTCTAACTAAAATAACGTATATAGGTATGAGAATTTTTGAATTTAAAATATCTTTACAAAAAAGAAAGACTCTGCAAACCCTTGTTATTTTAGTTATTTAAACTCTCTATGCCTTCATTATGCCTTTAAATTGCCTTCAACATGCCTGCAAAGTGCCTGATAACTTAACTTTAGATATACTGTGGTATACCTGTAACCATACTGAACCAATATTCGATGTATATTCCAATAACTTTTGCACTATACTTTAGCATATGGG
>CAIUQV010000463.1 GCA_903901375.1 uncultured Ignavibacteriota bacterium | reverse complement strand
GGGTGCATGTGCCCTCTTTTTCATCAGGCAGATATAGCAAACTCTTGAACTACAACGGTGCAATTCTGGCCGGTGGCGCCGATGTTTATAAGTCAACTGACGAAGGAATAACATGGAATGTTTACTATCAGCAAACTTTTCCCAATGATATAAGCGCATTAAGCAATGTTGATGGTAAAGTTTGGTTAAGCAGTTCTTACACAAACGCTTACACTACAAATAACGGTATTAACTGGACTACCGTGAACCTTAATAAGTACGTTTATGACTTTGCTTCATATAACGGCAGAATTTTTGCGGGTACGGAAAGCTGGAGATGTTTTTATACCACAAACATGGGATTCAACTGGATGGTGTGCGATGATATTTCTGAAGATGTGAAATGTTTTTATAGTGCAGGAGCAAATTTTCTGGCAGGTACTTCTCAGAGTTTGTACTATTCAACTAATAGCGGAACAAACTGGAATCTTGTGCAACCTTACTATTTAGCCACAAATGCATTTTGCGGTAATCCTTCAAATATTTTTGCAGGTACACTTGTTGGAGTCTGGTATTCTACAAATTATGGTGTTAATTGGAGTCAAACTGCGTTGAACAGCGGCAATGTCAAGGCATTGCAGACATACGGAAATAATATTATTGCAGGCACATGGAGTAATGGCGTTTATGTCTCTTCAAATGGCGGTACATCATGGATTCAAAAAAATGAGGGGCTAAGCGGGCAAAACATCATTTCGCTTGGCATATCAGGAAACACAATATTTGCAGGAACTGAAAGCAATGGAATATTAAAAAGACCTTTGTCCGAAATTGTCGGAATTCAAAACGCCAGCACAGAAACACCATCTGCATATTCGCTATCGCAAAACTATCCGAACCCGTTCAACCCAACAACAAACATAAAGTTCTCAATAGTAAAAACGGGGCAGGCAAAATTAATCGTATATGATGTTCAGGGTCGCGAAGTTCAAACTCTCGTAAACGAAAGACTACAGCCCGGCACGTACGAAGCCGCGTTCGACGGCTCCGCGCTAAACACCGGCGTCTATTTCTACAAACTCATTACCGGCACCTTCTCCGAAACAAAGAAGATGCTATTAATTAAATAATTGTATCATCAGACTATGAAAAAGTTGTTTATAGTATCAACCTTTGGATTTTTGATTTGTCTTTTACTGTCTTCCTGTTACGATAATCCGTCGGCAACAAACAATATCAATGATGAATTTATCCGTCCATTGGCGATTGGGAATTACTGGATTTATGATATAGATACTACCGCAGTTCATCATGCATTATTTTACAGCGATACTATGAGGGTTGTGTCTTATGATAACTTAAACGGAAATCCTGCATACGGGATAAAGTATAATACCGGTTATACGTATTATTTTAATAATAAGAGTGACGGACAATATTATTATGAACCAATGTTACACGATACAACATACGAATATTTGCCAATGTTATTCATGAAGTATCCTATCAGTATCAATGACACAATTAACATTCTTTTTACTTACAATCTAAAATGCGTTTCTACAAATGCAACATTTAACGGCTTTTCCGGGTGCATTGATTTAATACCCCTTGAATATGGAGGCGATTCGACATATTTTCATTCATACTGGAAACCGGGAATAGGTTTTATAGGCTCTGATTCTTATTTTTTAGGTAGACATCATATTGACAGGCTTATTGCGTATAGAGTAAACTAAAGTAAACATCCTTTTCGTCCCTTTCCCATGCTCCGTCGTGAGAACGTGTATAATGCAAAAAGGGCAGAACACTCCCAATTCGTGTTCCGCCCCTTTGCTTATGAAAGGAAGTACCTTTATTCAATCTCTACAAGTACATCGCCCTCAAGTATATTGTCGCCGGGCTTCACTTTTATCGCCTTCACTTTTCC
>CAIUQV010000462.1 GCA_903901375.1 uncultured Ignavibacteriota bacterium | reverse complement strand
TCTTCTATAAAAAAGCATTCAAGATTCTTTTCTATTATTATTGTAAGATAAGATTCTTTTCCTTTTTCAGTTAGAAGATGGAATGTGATATGATTTTTCTTGGTTGAGAAAGCATTTACAATTAAATATGATGAGGAAAGATTTTTAAGATAATCTGCCTGAGCTTTGAGTATGAAATAATTGTTAATCAAAGCAAGTGTGGAAGTTTAAGCTTCTACTCTTTTCTCAGAGCTTCGGCACCGCTGACGATTTCGAGGAGTTCATTCGTGATAGACTCCTGTCTGGCTCTGTTGTAGCTTAAGTTCAGTCCTTGTATTAAATCACCTGCATTATTAGAAGCAGCATCCATAGCAGTCATTCTGGCACCCTGCTCAGACGCATTTGATTCAAGAAGTGCTTTCCAGAACTGAATATTTAATTCCTTAGGTATAAGTTCTTTAAGTATTTGCTTTGCTTCGGGTTCATAGATGAAACTTGCATTCTGCATTTTCTTATCGTTATTAACAGTTTTACTGCTGAACGGAAGAAGGGTTTCAGTTACTATGTTCTGTTTGATGATTGACTTAAATTCGTTAAATATAACTTCGATATAGTCATATTCTCCTGTAAGGAATAGCTCTTTCAGGTATGACACTATTTCGTTTGATGACTGAATATTAAGGTTGTGGAATATATCAGGATAATTTTTTATTACATTATACTTTCTTTTGCTGAAGAAATCGTATCCCTTTTTACCAAGAGTAACAAGTGCAGTATCAGTTCCTACATTGTTAAGATGGTTTACGGTGTACTTAATGATGTTTGAATTAAAAGCTCCGCAAAGGCCCCTGTCTGAAGTGATTAAAACAACTATTCTCTTCTTAATATCTCTCTGCTGAGTAAGCGGATGTCCGCTTATATTTGCGAGTGCTACAAGTTGAGACATTAATTCGCTTAACTTATAAGCATAAGGTCTTGTGGATAGGATTCTGTCCTGAGCTTTACGCATCTTAGCAGCAGAGACCATTTTCATAGCCTTTGTAATTTTCTGTATATTCTTTACCGCATTAAGTCTTATACGTATTTCTTTTAAAGTAGCCAATTATTGATTTATCCCTTTTTCTTTTAATTTCTTTGAAACAACTCCTTCCAGTGCTTTAAAATCAAGTGTAGATGATTTTGGTTTAGCCTGGCATATCGCATCATAAATTGAATCTATTTCTTTCGTAAGGTACAAGTTCAGACAAAAACTGAGTCTGTTTCTTTCATTATCTATTGTGACAATATCTTTCAGCTCATCTATTGCTGTGTAAAGTTTCTTTATTGTAACTTCACTGTCGGCATAGTTTACTTCAGCCGGTGCTTTTGTTGTCATAGATTATAAATTAATTGATTGTTTAAATCTATTAGTAAAGTCTTCTAATATTGTGTTTAATTTTGCAGTCACTTCATCTGTCATTTCTTTCTTCTCGATTATATCGTTCAATATATCGTTATGAAGGTTTTCCATCTCCGTTAATAAATCTGCTTCAAATTGTCTGCACATATTCACCGGAATCTCATCAAAGTGTCCCTTAGATGCTGCATAGATAACTACTACCTGTTTTTCTACGCCCATCGGTGAATATTGTTTTTGTTTCAGAATTTCAACAAGTCTCTCACCTCTTCTTAGCTGCTGCTGAGTTGACTTATCAAGGTCTGAACCAAACTTCGCGAATGCTTCAAGTTCTCTGTACTGTGCGAGGTCAAGTCTTAAAGTACCTGCAATCTTTTTCATTGCTTTAATCTGAGCGCTACCGCCGACACGCGATACAGAAATACCGACGTTAACTGCAGGTCTTACACCGTTATTGAAAAGGTTTGGTTCCAAATAAATCTGTCCGTCAGTGATAGAAATAACGTTTGTTGGAATGTATGCAGATACGTCACCTGCTTTTGTTTCGATAATTGGTAATGCTGTTAAACTGCCGCCGCCAAGTTCGTTTGAAAGTTTCGAAGCTCTTTCAAGTAAACGGGAATGGAGATAAAACACGTCACCCGGATAAGCTTCACGTCCCGGAGGTCTTCTTAAAAGAAGTGAAAGTTCTCTGTATGCTGCTGCCTGTTTTGTTAAGTCATCATAAATAACGAGTGCGTGT
>CAIUQV010000461.1 GCA_903901375.1 uncultured Ignavibacteriota bacterium | reverse complement strand
CGGTGCATTCCACGGCGCCGCTGTTCTTATATCCCGTGCCGCCGTTCCTTTCCACGGTAAGCCGTTCCTCTTCCCCGTGCCGCCGTTCTCCTACCCCAAACCACCGTTTCGCTCCCCCAAACCGCCGTTTCGCTCCCCCGAACCACCGTACCGCTTCCCCGAGCCGCCGTTCTTATACCCCGCGCCGCCGTTCTTTCCACCAGCCGGAGCGTTCCTCCGGAATTTTTTAAAATGAAAAATCTGCTCCGTACTGCTTTTTCAAAAATCACAGCCGTTCCAAAAACCGGAAATAATTCTTAAAAAAGTACTGATATTCAACTCAAATTTTTTCTATTGATTTAAAGAAAATGAATGTATAAGTTATAAACTAATGGGGTTATGTTTTTTGGGTTATATTATAGGGGTTATATAAATAATGCTTTAACTTTTTTTAAACTAAACAGAAAGGTGCAAAAGTATGGATTACATACCCCGCGCAGACTCAGACTTCAATGACTGGGTGAAGCAGTACAACGAGTACGTGAAAGTAAATTTCGCAGCACTCGGTTTACTTATCGGCGACTCAACAAAGCTCGACACAGCTTTTACAAAATGGGAAACCGACTACAACTCAATGTTAGCCGCACAAGCCGCTTTAAACGCAGCAGTGCAGACTAAATTTGCAGCAAGAGATTCCCTCGAAGAATTAGTAAGGGAAGACACCAAAAAGATTCAGGCAAACCCCGCCGTCACAAACGCACAAAAGGCAGAGCTTGGAATCACAATCCCCAAAGAAAAAAGGACAGCCGTGCCCGTCCCCACCACGCGCCCAATGGCAGACGTGGACAACAGGCAGCGCCTCCAGCACACCATCCACTTCTTCGATGAAGGCACACAGCAAAGCAAAGCCAAGCCCGAAGGCGTACGCGGCTGCGAAATCTGGTGCAAAATCGGCGGCGACCCACCGCTGGATTACAACGAAACAAAATTCCTCGCAACCGATACAAAGACGCCGTACCTTGCCCACTACGACGGCATCGACGGCGGCAAAACCGCGCACTACCTGCTCCGCTGGGTAAACAACCGAAACGAACCGGGACCCTGGAGCGAAACCATAAGCGTAACAATCAGTGCGTAACATTCTTAAAATTAATCGGGCGGCGCAATCGCCCCCGCTTGTGCCTGTCAGGACTCACGTCCTGACAGCACTTAAAAAGAAATTTAAAACAAAGAACATATTATGAAAAGAATCCTCGTTATCTTAGTAATGCTCGTGGCGGTAAGTGTTAATGCACAGTGGGTGCAAGTTATTTCACCTGGAGTATATACAATGTCTTTAGCATCATCAGGTGGAAATTTAATTGCTGGAACATATAATTATCCTAGTGGTACATTAGCTTTTTCACCCAACAACGGAACAAATTGGTATACATCTTTGAATAATAAAACTGGTTATTCGCTTTTGGTTTCTGGTACAAATATATTTGCAGGAGTCGAGGGCGGAGTATATTTATCAACCAACAACGGAACTAGTTGGACTTCGGTATCTAATGGATTTGCAGGTGAAACTGTAGGTTCCCTTGCAATTTCAGGTATCAATATATTTGCTGGTACAAGAGATTATCCTTATGGCGGAATATATTTATCAACAAATAATGGTAATAACTGGAATCAGGTGAATAATGGTATACCTATTTATAGTATAAAAGCACTAGCTACAATAGGCAATAATATCTTTGGTTCAACAAGTTATTCTGGTGTTATATTATCAACAAATAACGGTACAAATTGGAATTTTGTAAATAATGGATTACCAACAGGGTCAGTAGTTCGTTCCTTTGCTGTTTTAGGGACAAAAATCTATGCTTGTTCTTTTGATATAAGCACAGGTCTAGGTTATGGTGTTTTTCTGTCAACAAACAATGGTGGAAACTGGAGTGCAGTAAACAATGGCTTTTTTAGTCTGAAAGTAAATTCAGTATCAACTTCAGGGACGAATTTGCTTGCAGCTTCAGATAGTGGTGTGTTTTTGTCCACAAATTATGGAGCATCTTGGACTGGAATAAATCAAGGATTTAGTATTAATACTTCATCTTCCCTTACATTTTCTACAAATACGTATTCATTTGCAACAACTTCTACAACATTGAATAGTAATCTATGGCGTCGACCATTATCGGAAATTCTTAAAGTACAAAATACCAATACCGAAACACCATCAGCATATTCGCTATCGCAGAACTATCCGAACCCGTTCAACCCGACAACAAACATAAAGTTCTCAATAGTAAAAACAGGGCAGGCAAAATTAATCGTATATGATGTTCAGGGTCGCGAAGTCCAAACACTCGTAAACGAAAGACTACAGCCCGGCACGTACGAAGCCGCGTTCGACGGCTCCGCGCTAAACACCGGCATCTATTTCTACAAACTCATTACCGGCACCTTCTCCGAAACAAAGAAGATGCTATTGATTAAATAATTATATTATCAGACTATGAAAAGAATCCTCGTTATCTTAGTAATGTTCGTAGCAGTGAATGCAAATGCACAGTGGGTATCAAGTGACTTGCCACTTATGGGAAATATAAATCAACTTAATTATATTAATAAAACTGATATATATGCCAACCAGTCTTATACTTATTTCCCAAATCCTCAAGCATCCGCAACAACTCTTCGATTATATAAATCTAATAACAGTGGAATTTCGTGGTCTCTTTTATTTAGTTATAATGGACAGCAATATCAGTCAGTAGAAATGTCAAATACTTCTTTCTTAAATTCCTCTTATGGAATTTTTTGCTTTTATTCCTCCTCATCTTCTGTTATATATAGAACTACTAATTCAGGAATAAACTGGAATTCATTTTCTATTCCTTACTCAGGATTTTATTCTACAAAATGTAAATACCTTAATGATTCTACGATTATAGTTTTAGCTAATTCGGGAGGTCCTAACTATCAGGTTTTTAAAACCACAAATTTAGGGATAACATGGTCTTTTGTTGGACTTCCCACATCAGAGTATATGAACAATATGTATTTTAAAGATCAGAGTAATGGATATATATCTTCTCAGAGTGGAAAAATTTATAGATCTACAGATTCAGGTTCTTCTTGGAATACTATAAATACGGGTATACAATCAAACATAGTCGATATATCATTTATAAATTCTTTAACAGGTTTCGCGGCAGGTAATACAAATTCAGGTTCGTTAATTTTTAAATCAACAAATGAGGGAAATACCTGGTCGGTAATCAATACGTTTGGATTAGAATATTTTTCTTCTATCTCGTGTCAAAACTCATCTGTCATATATGTTTCTGGTATTAATAAATTATTAAAATCTATTGATTCGGGCAATAATTGGTCTCAAATATTATCCTTTTCGAATGCTGGCAATACTTATATTTCTTGTTATAACAAAGATACATTAGTTGTCAGTAAATCGAATACTATTTATAGGTCTAATAATGGAGGGACATATATTGTAATAAATAATCAAATAATTCCTGATAATTATTCATTGTCGCAAAACTATCCGAACCCGTTCAACCCGACAACAAACATAAAGTTCTCAATAGTAAAAACAGGGCAGGCAAAATTAATCGTATATGATATCCAAGGGCGCGAAGTCCAAACGCTCGTAAACGAAAGACTACAGCCCGGCACATATGAAGCCGCGTTCGACGGCTCCGCGCTTAACACCGGCGTCTATTTCTACAAACTCATTACCGGCACCTTCTCCGAAACAAAGAAGATGCTGCTAATCAAGTGAACTATAACAAAAACGGGAGCCGAAGCTCCCGTTTAAAATTTACAATGGAATGTTTCCGTGCTTTCGCCGCGGATTGAAATCAACTTTGTTCTCTATCAGTTCGAAATACGTTATCAGCTTTTTGCGTGTATCCTTCGGCTCTATAATATCATCAATGAAACCGCGCTCTGCGGCAATGTATGGATTCAGGAACTTATTGTTAAACTCGTTTATCTTTTCGTCGAGAAGTTTCCGCCTGTCTTCGGCAACATCCAGCTGCTTCTTGAAAATAATTTCCGATGCACCCTTTGCGCCCATCACTGCTATCTCGGCAGAAGGCCACGCAAGGTTGACGTCGCCGCGAATGTGTTTTGAATTCATAACGTCGTAAGCACCGCCGTATGCTTTGCGGATAATCACAGTTATCTTCGGAACGGTCGCCTCGCAGAATGCATAAAGCAGTTTCGCACCGTGCCTGATGACGCCGCGCCACTCCTGGTCTGTGCCCGGCAGAAATCCCGGAACGTCTTCAAACACAACAAGCGGAATATTGAAAGCATCGCAGAAGCGTACAAAGCGTGCACCCTTTATCGAGGAGTTCAGACAAAGCACTCCCGCAAGCACAAGCGGCTGATTCGCAACTATGCCGATAGGTCTTCCGTTAATGCGTCCAAACGCACAGATAATATTTTCAGCATAATCTTTATGAACTTCAAACAAAGAATCTTTATCAATCACTTTATTAATGATGTCGCGCATATCATAAGGCTTATTCGGATTGTCGGGAACGAATTCGTTCAGACTTTCCAAATCGTATTCCTCTTCTTCGTGTTCCGAAATCGGAGGGAGCTCCATATTGTTCGATGGAATATAAGACATCAGCGTCCTGATTTTATCGAAACAATCAATCTCGTTTTCACATGTAAAATGACTAACGCCGCTCTTGATGCCGTGTGTATTGGCACCGCCGAGGTCGTCGAAAGTAACGTCTTCATTCGTAACAGCTTTGATAACGTTCGGACCGGTGATAAACATATGAGAAATTTTATCAACCATAAAAATGAAGTCTGTA
This sequence comes from uncultured Ignavibacteriota bacterium, assembly GCA_903901375.1. Classification (GTDB taxonomy): domain Bacteria; phylum Bacteroidota; class Ignavibacteria; order Tepidaquicellales; family Tepidaquicellaceae; genus CAIKZJ01. The sequence goes on along the minus strand of CAIUQV010000461.1, from coordinate 3,179 downwards.
ATCGCAGGCGAGTAAACTGCGCCGCCCGCACACGGACCAACTATCGCAGAGATTTGCGGAACAACTCCGCTGGCTAAAGTATTACGAAGGAAAATGTCTGCATATCCAGCGAGGGAAAGAACGCCTTCCTGAATACGTGCACCGCCGCTGTCGTTAATGCCGATAACAGGCATGCCGACTTTCATAGCAAGTTCCATAATCTTCACAATCTTCTTTGCGTAGTACTCGGCAAGCGAGCCGCCAAGAATTGTAAAATCCTGAGAAAAGACTGCAACGTTACGACCTTTGATTTTTCCAACTCCCGTGATAACGCCGTCAGTGTAGTAGCGTGTATTTTCCAAACCAAAATCACGGCTTTGATGGCGGACAAAAATGTCCATCTCTTCGAAAGTACCCTGGTCAAGAAGCAGATGAATTCTTTCGCGTGCAGTAAGCTTACCACGCTTATGCTGTGAGTCGATGCTCTTCTGACCACCACCGAGCATTGCCTCTTCCCTCTTCTGTTTTAAAAGCTCAAGCTTTTCTTTGTTGGTCATAGCTAAAATATTTTAGTTGATTCTCTTAATGTCTGCTCCGAGTCCCTGCAGCTTTTCGTCGATGCGCTCGTAACCTCTGTCTATGTATCTGACGCCGGTAATCAAAGTCTCGCCCTCTGCAATCAAACCCGCTATAAGGTAAGACATACCTGCACGAAGGTCTGGCACATCAATCTCTTCACCGCGTAAAACCGTAGGACCTTTTACAACAGCACTATGATAATATTCTTTATTCGCAAACCTGCATGTCAAACCGCCAAGGCAGGTATTGTACAATTCAATTTCAGCACCCATCTTCTTCAGCTCGGAAACATAACCGAAACGTTTTTCATAAACAGTTTCGTGAATTATGGAAATTCCGTTTGCTTGTGTGAGCAGAATAACCAACGGCTGCTGCCAGTCGGTCATAAAACCTGGATGAACGTTTGTTTCAATAGCAATGGGCTTAAACGGACCATCGTAGAAAAATCTGATGCCGTTTTCTTTAACTTCAAATGCACCACCAACTCTTCTAACAGTATTTAAGAACGTAATCAAATCATCCTGAATGGCATTCTCTATAAACACATCGCCCTTCGTTGCAAGTCCTGCAACTGCAAATGACACCGCCTGATTCCTGTCAGGGATAACGCTGTGCTTTGCGCCGTAAAGTTTATCAACGCCTTCGATAGTAATCTTTCTGTCAGTACTGATTTCAATAATCGCACCCATCTTCTGCAGGTACTTTATAAGGTCATAAATCTCCGGTTCAATAGCAGCATTAAAAATGATTGTGCGTCCTTTAGCAAGTGTACTTGCCATAAGGATGTTTTCAGTAGCACCAACGCTCGGATAATCGAGATAGATGTTATTACCTGTCAATCTGTCTGCTCTTAGGTGGTAGAAGTTTTCTTTCACTTCAACACTACAACCGAGTTTCTGCAATCCTTCGATGTGATAGTTCACAGGTCTTGAGCCAATCTTGCAACCGCCCGGAATAGGAATCAACGCCTCGCCTGTACGGTGAATCAAAGCACCCGCAGTGAGTATAGAAACTCTGTTAACATTTCCGTAGTCAGTAGGAATTTCAGAAGTCTTAATCTTTTCTGTCTGAATATTTAATGTATCATCTTTTATATCAACATCGCTTCCAAGAATTTTGCATAAGTCAATCGTAACTCCAAGTTCACTAATCTTGTTTGGAGAATTTGTGAAATAAGATTTCTCTGAGGAAAGCAAAGATGCAACCATAAGTTTAGTTGCAGAATTCTTTGCCCCGGAAATCTTTACTGAGCCACTTAATGGCTTTACGCCTTTTATAAGAAATTTAGAATTCATTAATCTTTCCAAAAGCCCATCTTTTCAAACTTCTTGATTCTGTTATCAAGCAGTTTGTCTTTCTTTATCTTTGAAACTGAATCAAGTTCTTCGATAAGAGCTGCCTTAAGCATTTGTGCTGCTTCCTGATGGTTCCTGTGTGCACCGCCGCTTGGCTCATCAACTATTCTGTCAATGATTCCAAGTTTCAGCAAATCGTTTGCAGTAAGTTTTAATGCTTCCGCTGCCTGCTCCTTGAAATCCCAGCTTCTCCAGAGAATTGAAGAACAGGATTCAGGTGATATAACAGAATACCAGCAATACTTCAGCATTAATATTCTGTCGCCGATACCAATACCAAGCGCACCACCTGATGCACCTTCACCGATAATCACGACAATCATTGGGACTTTGAGTCTCGACATTTCAATCAGGTTACGTGCGATTGCTTCTGCCTGTCCGCGCTCTTCAGCTTCGATTCCAGGATATGCACCCGGAGTATCGAGGAGAGTGATAACGGGTTTATCAAACTTTTCAGCAAGTTTCATAAGCCTCAATGCTTTTCTGTAACCTTCGGGATTCATCATTCCAAAATTACGGTAAAGGTTAGACTTAGTATCTCTACCTTTCTGCTGACCTATAATCATAACAGTCTGGTCGCCAAGTGTAGCAAAACCGCCAACGACGGCTTTATCATCTTTGAAGTTTCTGTCGCCGTGTAATTCGACAAAGTTTTCAGTCATCAGATAGATATAATCTAAAGTGTAGGGTCTGTTTGGATGTCTTGCGAGCTGGACTATCTGCCAGGGTGTTAGGTTATCAAAAACATTTCTTCTGAGTTCATTAACCTTGCTCTCGAGGCGATTGATTTCATCACTGATGTCAAGACTATCTGCCATCTTGCGCATTTCATCTATCTTCTGTTCAAGGTCTAAAATCGGTTTTTCAAATTCTAATGCCATAAAACTATTTTTTAATAATTGTTATAAAAGTCTTTAATAAAATTTCTATGTCAAATTGTAAAGATTGGTTCTTAGCATAGTATATCAAATAATTATTTTCATCTTCTTTATTTGTAATCTCTGAATTGTATAACTGTATCATACCTGTCAAACCTTTTTTACCGAGAAACTCATAATCATAATCATCATACCACATTGGCACACCTACGAAACTATACTTTCCTGCAAAAACTGAAGGTATAGCAAGTAACTTTGGCAGTATTTTTGTCTCTTTTATATCCTTAAATCTGGAATAAATAAAAGCTAACGGAAATACAGTTACCAAAAGTAACAGCGATAACGAGAGATCAAATAAACGCTTTGAAAATATATTTAATTTATTATT
>CAIUQV010000460.1 GCA_903901375.1 uncultured Ignavibacteriota bacterium | reverse complement strand
GTGAAGACATTATTTGTATAAACTCCGTAAGTATCGCAGTGAACATTTTCAACCGTGTATGGACCACAGCACTGAACTGTTGAACGCCAGGTAACCCAGGGTGTGACGGAACAATATGCTCCACCGTCTGCAATGATTTTGCATTTAACTGCTTTAATAATTCCGTCATTTGTAAGGCCCATTTTATAGTATACTTTATACGGATGGCGTTTATAACTTTCTCTTATTGACCATTCTCTTTTGTAAGAGCATTTTACAGGCTTACCTGTAATCATTGCTGCCAATGCAGTCCGGGCACATACTATTGCAGCTGTATCATCCTTACCTCCGAAACCGCCGCCCATTGATGTTCCGATAACTTCAACTTCTGATAAATCACAACCAAGTGTTGAAGCAACGAATCTTCTTGTACTGAAAGGATGCTGCATACTTCCATAAACTTCCATAACACCGTCGTATCTTGGATTGCATAATGCAACTTCCGGCTCCATGTATGAGTGTTCAATAAACTGAGTCTGAAACACCTCATCCAGAATCACATCGCATTGTTTAAATCCTTCTTCAACATTTCCCCTTCTGACACAATGTTCATTAATAATATTCGTACCATGTTCTTCATGTATCAAAGGTGATTTCGGGTCCATAGCTGCTTCTGTGTCGAGTATTGGAGGCAACTCTTCGACAGACACTTTAACGAGAGGTATTGCATTAACAGCATTAATACGGGTATCGGCAACAATCATTGCAACTACATCACCGTTAAAGAATATCTTATCCTTTGCGAAAATCTGATAATCCTTTATGATTTGTCCAAAAGTGAGGTTGCCTTTTATGTCTTTATGGGTAATAACTTTAACAACGCCTTCAGCTTTCTCAGCTTCGGAAATGTCAATGTCCTTAATGACAGCATGAACCGAATCCGTGTAAACAGGAACGGCATGTAGCATAAACGGAAATTTTATATCATCCGTATATTTGGCACGGCCTGTCACTTTAGCATAAGCGTCATTCCTCCAAGCTTTAGGATTTTCTTTGTTCATAAATTAATTCAGTTTAAATGTAAATAATTTAAAGGTGCCTCAATATCTTTAAGTCCGCTTCCAGTGATTAACAATACTATCTGTTCGTTTTTATTTAAAGTTTCTTTTGATTTTTTTAAAGCTGCAAGTACAGTTGAGCAGGAAGGTTCTGCGAAAATACCAGCAGACATTGCAAGTTCACGCTGAGCAACCATAATTTCATCATCGCTTACAGTTACAGAAAATCCATTGGATTCCTTAACTGCTTTTACTGCCATAAATGCATTGCTTGGTGCGGACACTGAAATGGAATCGGCAACTGTTACAGGGTTTACTGCGTTTTTATAAACACCAGTCTGGATAAAATTGTGAATTGCATTGGAGCTCTCTGCCTGAACACATACAAGTTTAGGAAGTTTTTCAGTTATTCCTGCTTCTTTTAAATCGTAAAATGCTTTGTAAATACCTGATATGATAACACCATCTCCAACAGGTACAAGAATTGCGTCGGGTACTTTAAAGCCATTCTGAATGAATATTTCAAGACCAGCGGATTTCTTACCTTCGATAGTCAGCGGATGGTAAGCAGTATTTCTGTTAAGACCTTTATTCTTTTCTGTGTATTCCAAAGATAATCTGAAAGCATCATCATAAGTACCTTTTACTTTTCTTACATCTGCACCATATATATACATCTGCAGAAGTTTTGCTTTCGGAGCTGATTCAGGAACAAAGATAATTGCTTTCTTATCTGCGGCAGCGCACACTGCTGCGAGTGAACTGGCAGCGTTTCCAGTAGATGCGGCAACAATAGTATCTTCATTAATTCTGTTTGCTTCGGCAACTACAAGGAACGAAGCTCTGTCTTTAAAAGAACCGCTCGGGTTTAAAGAATCGTTTTTAATCCACAAATTTTCGAAACCTGTCAGTTTATTAAGTTTAGAAAAACTTATATAAGGAGTATCACCGCATTTGAATTCCGGGAAATACTTTTCTTCGACTGCAGAAAACAAGTTAACATCAGGATTATCTTTCGAAAATTTCCTGCCAATGAAATCATAATCAAACTTTACAAGTAAAACTCCTTTGAGTGGTTCGCCAGGTTTATAATCGAGTGAACAGTCAGAACAAAGATATCTGACTTCATCTCTCTTATAAGTTTTACCGCAGG
>CAIUQV010000459.1 GCA_903901375.1 uncultured Ignavibacteriota bacterium | reverse complement strand
GTCAGGAAGTTTGATTTCAGATTATTGGCTTCCTCCGCAGATTCTTTTGCTTTTATGATTGCCTCTTCGTATGCCTTCCTCTGCGAAATATCCATATGAGTACCTACAATGCGTGCAGGCTTACCATCTTTATTGAATTCAAATATTTTACATTTATCCAGTATCCATTTGTATGTGCCGTCATTCGCACGTATTCTTACTTCTGCCTGATAAATATCCTTTTTCATACCTGTAAATTCATTCCATAAATTTTCTGCATATTCAGCATCGTCAGGGTGTATCAGTTTCATCCACCACGCCCTGTCTTTATTTTCTTTATTGTTCTCATATCCTAACATGCTTAAACAGGATTTATTCGTCGTTACTTTTCCTGTTTTGTAATTTATGTCATAATATCCGAGTTCCGAACTGTCTAAAGCAAGTTCAAGACTCTGTTCCTTGTCCTTTATTGCTTTATCCATCACTTTTCTGAAAGTAATATCCCTGAGTACGGCAAAGACATATTTCTTATCGTTTATTACTATCGCATTTAAACTCACTTCAGTCGAGAACTCTGTACCGTTCGAAGTTTTGTGTGTCCATTCAAAGAACTGAGGCTCTCCGTTCAACGATTTATTCACAAGTGATTCTGCTTTTTCTCTTGAGCTTACGCCGTCTTCCTGAAATTCAGGTGATATATCCGTAGGCGTAAACGTTAATAATTCTTCAGCTGTATATCCGAATAATGATTCTGCATTTTTATTCGCAGAAATAAAATTCATTCCATTCATAATAAACATCACATCATTAGCGTATGTAAACACAGATTTGAATTTCTCTTCCGATTCCACAAGCTGGCTTTCAAATTTCTTCCGTTCCGTAATATCACGCGATATTCCCTGCAAATATGTTTTACCGTCAAAATCTATCATTGATGCACTCACTTCTACTGGAAATACTTTCCCCGACTTTGTCTGGTGCAGAGTTTCTATCATCATTCCTTCGTGTCGCTGAAGTGCCTTCAGTATTTTGTGTATGTCCGTTCTTGTTTGCGGTGCTCTTATATTGCTTACATTTAGTTTTCTTATTTCTTCAATAGTGTAGCCATACATTGCCAGTGCACTGTTATTTGCCTCAAGAATATCTCCGTTGTCGTCATAAAGAATAATGCAGTCGTATGCATTATTCAGCAATAAATTAAACCTCTCAAGCTGTATATTCTTTTTAAGTTCGTTATTATACAGTTCTTTGAAAAAGTGTACACGGTTCTTTTTATTCAGTATAAAAGTCACAAGAAGAGCTAATAAAACAAGTATAAAGGTAATCAGAATAATATACCCGCTCGATATCATAGACTCATGCTCAATTTCTTCGGTATCAGTCTTCGTTATTAATATCCAGTTTGTTTCAGGTACTTCATTTATGTATGCATGCACTTCTTTTCTCGAATAGTCATAACCTCTGTAATTTCCACGTAAACCGTTTAATGCCATAACAGGTATTAAAGTAGAATCGGATGCAGGTAATTTTAAATCTTGGTTTTGGTTTTGTACACCTTTCAGTAAGGAAAGATATTGCACATTGTAATCATTCTTTCTTATTAAATATGCTTCTGAAGATTCTGTAGGTATTGGCCATTCTTCTCTAAACTTATGCAACCCTTTGTCAGGGTCAAAATCAATCATTAAAACCTTGCTTACTTCATTCTTTTCATTATTAGATTTAAAGACAGGTACAAATACTGCTATCCT
>CAIUQV010000458.1 GCA_903901375.1 uncultured Ignavibacteriota bacterium | reverse complement strand
TGCAGTATTTAATGTTAACTTATACCAGACAATTTTCGGCAACAGACTGGGATCCATATAGCTATAGAACAACTAATAATGGAGCAGCCTGGACTTCGGGATATATTGACGCAACTTCTGATACAACTTTCTATACTGATGTTACAGCAATTCCAAGAGTACCAAATACATTCAGAACTGCTTACGGCGTTAGGACAAGTACTAATGGGAATGTATATATGCGCTCGTATAATAATGGTACTTTTTTAACTAAATTTATGTTAAACCCAAGTCCGGTATCAGGAAGTTATACTCCGATACGAGCCGGATACAGGTATTCAGCTGATAGTTGTTTTAATACTGTTGAAGGTATAGGTGGCGGCGGCTTGTTTGCTTATTCAGGTTGTTCCGGTACTTTGACAGGAGTTGGAAATAATGAATCTCAGTTAACGTATAATTTATCTCAGAATTATCCTAATCCTTTTAATCCTGTAACTAAGATCTCATACTCTTTGCCAAAATCTGGAATCATTACTTTGAAGGTCTATGACATTCTGGGTAAAGAAGTTGCTACTCTAGTTAATGAGTTAAAAAATGCGGGTAATTATTCGGTTGACTTTAATGCATCGAGTTTTCCCAGCGGAATATACTTCTACAAATTAGAATCAAATGGTTTTAATGACGTCAAAAAGATGATTCTTGTGAAGTAGTTTTCTGAATATTCAATGTGTTTTTTAATCCCGCAGTTTAAATTGAATTGCGGGATTTTTTTATTATAAATTGAACTTTATTGAGTATAATTGGTTTTCATTTACATAATTGGTATAATTATACAGCTGTAGGAGGTAGATTTTTTTAACCAATTAAATGAAAAACTAAAAGGAGAAAACAATGAAAAGAACATTAGTAATTTTAATGTTAGCACTTTTGCCATTCGTGGTATCAGCACAGGAGCTGCCAAATGCTGTTAACTTCGTAGGACCTAACACAGGGTCTTCAAATACTGAAGGTGTAAAAAGCAATGATATCCCTACACCTGTTTTATCAGATAAATATTATAATCTCGAAGCTCAGATGAAAGCTTTAAAACAATCAGGTAATACTGATGAAAATAAATTCATTGAACTTCAGAAACAAATTGATGCAGAATCTAAACAAAGTGTCACTGAAAAGGGTAAGAGATACAACGGCACTTTAAGCCAACCAACAAATTATCAAGAAATTGACGCAATCGGAAATACCGCGGTATTAACAAAAGCAGGTATGAAAGGAATCGCTACTGCAACCGAGCAAGTTGGAACTACTGCAGGAAAGATCTGGGCAGTTGGTGGTTTTCAGGGAACAGGCACATCTGCTTCTCCTGATTCTTTAAGAGTTTTTTATTCGGTTAATGGCGGTGTTACCTGGGTACTTTATGCTTTAGCATCATTAGGTGGAACTGATAAAATTAATGCTGGTGAAATAGACTGTGAAATTATTGAAAACGTCACAGGAGATAAGTTTCTTTATGTGGTTTATGGATTAAGGCAGACCGGTGGTACAGGAAAATACTTCACAGGTGGTATGACATTAAATATCACAACATTTGCCGGAACACTTTATGCATTTAGCTGGCCAGGTGATGCTGCAACAAACAAATATTACGGGGCAAGAATCACTTCTGACAATGCTTCTTATCCAACCGGTGCCTGGGTTTATGTTGCAATTTCATTTGATTCAGCGGGAGTAGTTACTCAAAAACTTGTCAGATGCACTGCACCAACAACAACAACTCCTACATGGACATACAAAGCAGACAGGATTTTCTGGAACTTAAGTGGGTCTACAATAAACAGAACTTTATTTACAGATATAGCATTTTTCAAGAATACAAATGATTCGTTGATTGTTTCTTTCAGCGGAGTTCCAGACAGTACAAAAATATTTTTCTCTAAAATGTCAATTTCTGGTATATCGCCCACAGTAGCAGGGCAATATGTAGGATTCGTTGGTGGAAATGATCCAACATTATATAAATATGGAGCCAGGCTTTCATCAAACGGAAATAATAATGGAAGTATTATTTGTATTTTTAATCAGGCAGGTACAACTACAGGTATAAAGTATTTCAGGACAACCAACTTTGGTGATTTCAGCTCAATAGCGGGGCAGAGTGTTATCTGGACAGCAACAAATGGAGTATCTAGACCTGATATTATGGGTGTAAGAAATGCGAATACTCACAGGTTTGGATTCTTTTTCTGGGGTGCAGTAGATTCATTGCAATATGTTTCTGTAAATTCAACCGGTGCATTTAATTCTACATCATCAAAAATGAACGGCGGTACCGGATTAACAACAGGAAGCTATGGTCCTGCAGTTGGGATGAGATTAGTGTCAAATGACAGCTGTTTTGCACTTTATTCAGCTGTTGGTCCGGCAAATATGTGGGCAGCATCAGGATGTACAGGAACTGTTACAGGAGTTGGAAATTCTGAAACACCTGTCTCATTCAGATTATCTCAGAACTATCCAAATCCGTT
>CAIUQV010000457.1 GCA_903901375.1 uncultured Ignavibacteriota bacterium | reverse complement strand
GAGTAACAATCTTGAGTTATATTTTGAGAATAACGGTTTCACGAATTTATGATATTACAATAATTTAAAAAGGATTGATAAAAAATTCAATGTTTAATGAAAAACGCAAGTTATATTAAATTTGTTTTTTAAACAACATCCAGGAAAAAGTCAGAGTCTAAGTATAAGATATTACCACAAAAACGCACAATAAATGAGGGTTTGCATCCATTCATTGACTTGTTATTCGTTAATAAAATGAGTAAAATTGAGGTTTATTTTAAATTTTAAAAGGAATTATGAAGAGCCAGAAAACATTATTTTTGTTGCTAGTTATATCTATTATCACATCTGTTTTTTTCGTAACAGGATGTAATAAAAAGAACAAAACAGTAGTTGCAGATATCGGCAATGATAAAATTTATATGTATCAGTTCGAAGATCAGTTTGTTAAATCAATCGGAAACAACATTGATTCGGCAAAGAAAACTACATTTGAGCAGAGAAAAGAGTTTCTTGAGTTAATGATTAAGTTAAGGCTGAAAGTACTTGATGCGACTGAAAAAGGATATTTAAATACACCTGAAATCAAAACTGACCTTGAAACTTACAAGAAGAATTACCTGTCAGCATTTTTGATTGATAAAAAGGTGACCGAACCTTACATTAAAGATCTTTATGAGAAAAAGAAATTTGAAATAAGAGCATCACACATTTTAATAAACTTACCGCAAACTGCAACACCAGAAGATTCAGTTAAAGCTTTCCAGAAAGCAGCAACAGTTCTTGATAAATTAAATGCAGGCGGAGATTTCTCCGAAGTTGCAAAAGAACTTTCTGAAGATCCTTCTGCAAAAGGCAACGGCGGCGACCTATACTACTTCACGGGTGGAATGACAGTACCTGAATTTGAAGATGAAGTTTACAAGCTGAAACCGGGTGAATACACTAAAAAGCCTATAAGAACAATGTTCGGTCTTCATATAGTTAAAGTAACTGATAAGAAGAAGAGAAATGACGGTATCAGAGCTTCGCACATTTTAATACAGGACACAAGAGACAGTGCGGGTGCAATATTAGATTCTTCAGTATCACTTAAGAAAGTAAATGATATTTATGCAAAGTTAAAATCCGGAGAAGATTTCAGTAAATTAGCAACCGAGTTTTCTCAGGATCCCGGTTCTGCTCCAAAAGGCGGTGACCTCGGATTTTTTGACAGAAGAAGAATGGTTCAGCCGTTTGACAGTGCAGCATTCTCTTTAAAGGTTGGAGAATATTCCACACCAGTAAGAACTCCTTATGGCTGGCATATAATCAAAGTAACAGAGATAAAAGAATATCCTGAATTTGACAAAGCAAAGGAAAACCTGAAGAATGAATTCAAGAGAAGTATGCAGTATAAGATGGAATACGATAAATATGTTGCAAAGGCACTTGCTGATTACAAACTTGAATTAGACAAGAATGGTTTAACGATGTTCTATACATACATAGATTCAAGCAAAGTACTGTCAACAATCAACGTAGATAGTGCATTTGCAACAGCAGACAAAACAACAAAGCTTGCAAGTTTCAACGGCGGAGTTGTTACAATTAATGATTTACTGACTTACCTGCAGCAGAACAGGGAATATTCATCATCTAATCCTAACTTTGCAACTTTAAAGAAAATGGTGAATGATTTAGCGGCAGCACCAGTACTTTTTGTTGTTGCTCAGAAGGAAAACATAGAAAAGGATGAGGATTATCTGGAACTGATGAATGAATACACCGCAGGACTTTTAAGAGAAAAGATTGACCTTGAAGAAATATCCAGCAAGATAAAGATCAGCGATGAAGACATCAGCAGTTATTACAATTCACATCTTGCACAATACAAGATAAAAGACGGCGAAACCGAGAAGACAAGAACAATTGACGAAGTGAAAGCCGAGATAACAAATTCGCTCAGACAAGACAAATTTGTACAAATGGAAAAGACTTATATAGAAGGACTAAAGCAAAAATACCCTGTTAAGATAAACGATGAAGCATTAAAGAAAGCATTTAAAGATTAATAACACTTGAAGATTAAATTCATAAAGATATTATTTCTGTCGCTGTTCTTTCTGACGGCATTTAATTATGTTAATGCTCAGAAAGAAGGCGACAGAATAATTGCTATAGTAGGTAACGAAATCATACTCGAATCGGATTTGCAATATCAGATGCAGATGTATGCAAGACAAAACAATCTTACTTCTATAAATCCTGCAGTCGGACAGCAGATATTCCAGCAGATGATTACGGATAAAATTATTCTTGCCAAAGCAGAGCAGGACAGTATAACAGTAAAAGATGAAGAAGTAAACAAAGAGCTTGATTACAGATTAAGATCACTGATACAACAAGTAGGTTCTGAGCAGAGGATACAGGAAGTTTACGGAATGCCACTTGTGAAGATACGATTAACACTTAAGGAAGACCTCGTGAAGAAAATGATGTCTGACAAACTGAAGAGGAAGAAATTTGCAAACCCTGTGAAGGTCAGTGATAAGGAAGTAAGGGACTTTTACAATAACTATAAGGATTCGCTTCCTCCTGCAAATGAAGAATTTGAAATGTCGCATATTTTCATTTCGAGAAAACTTACCGAGTCAGAAAAGCTCGCTGCAAAGACAAAAGCACAGCAGATACTTGACAGTGTGAAGGCAGGAATAGACTTCTCAGAACTTGCAAAGAGAAACTCCGACGACAGGGGCTCGGCAATTAACGGAGGCGATTTAGGATTTGCAAAAAAAGGAGTATTTG
>CAIUQV010000456.1 GCA_903901375.1 uncultured Ignavibacteriota bacterium | reverse complement strand
TTGCAGCAACAGCAATCGTAAAGGCACAGGAAAACAACTGCTGCAAAGACAAACAGAAATCAGAATGCAAGATGAACAAGGAAGAATGCAAAATGAATAAAGAGGAATGCAAGATGAATAAAGAAGAATGCAAGATGAATAAAGAAGAATGCAAGATGGACAAATCAGATTGCAAAATGAATAAGGTAGACTGCAAGATGAACAAGCCTGAAGTTGAGAAAACAGGAAATGCTCAGGGAATGGCAGACACTACAAAACTCTGTCCTGTATCGGGCGAAGTCCTCGGTCTGGAAGGTGAGCCTGTAAAGTTCACATATCTGGGAAAAGAATATGAATTCTGCTGTGCAGGATGCGTAAAGAAGTTCAAATCTGAACCGATGAACTACATCAAAACAGAATTAACCTGTCCTGTAATGGGCGAAGCAGCGTCAAAAAACGTATCAACAGTCGTTGACGGCGTTAAGTATTATTTCTGCTGCGAAGGCTGCATTGCAAAATTCCAGAAAGACCCAAAGAAATACTTAGATAAAATCAAATAAACTTAACCATAATAATTAAGCTTGTTCACGCAGCCCTCTTGCTCTCGCATCAGGGCTGCTTTTATTTTAATCGTACATTTCTCTCTAATCCTTAAAAATCTCTTCTCTGTGTATTCTGTGTTCTCTCGTGGTGAATATCTTTTAATCAGTGAACATCAGCCCCAATCATCAATAATCTGTGTGCCAGCCTTTTCTTCATTTTACTTGTAACCTTTTCCCGCTGCACTACGTCTAAATAATAAAAGACCATTATGGAAAACACAGATTTATACATAGATGAAAAAGGCACACTCGCTGAGCCGCTTGTAGATGCTGACTCAGGAAAAAGATTCCTGAATCTGATTATTGACATAGGAGTAATCATAGTCCTTATTGTCATATTCAACAAAATTATTTACCATCACAGTATCTTCTCTTATCTCGGAATGTTTAAAATACTCGACATAGCTGTTGTCTTTGCATACTTCTACGGACTCGAAAATTCACTCGGACAGACGGTCGGCAAAATGATAACGAAAACTAAAGTAGTTAACCTGGACGGAGGAAAACCCACTACACAGCAGATGCTCGTAAGAACTTTCTCAAGGGCTATACCTCTTGAACCCGTGTTAATAATAGGTGGTAAGTGGCTTCACGATTCACTTTCTCAAACAAGAGTCGTAAAAATTTAAACTTAAATAAGAAATTATTGTTTTGATATTCATAACATAATCAGAACAATAAAAATGAAAAACATACTAAAGCTGATAGCAAGCATTGTCGTAAGTCAGGCAGCAGGAGTTATCGGCTCTTTTTTTACGGTGCAAAACATTCCAACCTGGTACGCAGGATTAAACAAACCGTCTTTCAATCCTCCGAACTATCTTTTCGGACCGGTTTGGATTTCGCTTTACTTCCTTATGGGTATCGCATTCTTTCTCGTTTGGAAAAAATCTGAAAACATAAAAGTCCCTGCACTTTTATTCACCGCACAACTTATCTTAAACGCACTTTGGAGTATACTCTTCTTCGGAATGAAAAACCCCGCTCTTGGCTTTTTCGAAATCATTATTCTGTGGGTTTTTATTGTCCTTTGTATCGTTAAGTTCTTCCCCATATCAAAACCGGCAGCCTGGCTTATGCTCCCGTACTTGCTTTGGGTAAGCTTCGCCTCGGTCCTAAATTTCAAAATCTGGATGCTGAATTAAATCTGATGAATAGTCATATTTTCAATAATATTTGATGAAATAAGCGTTACAAACAACATAAAATGTCTAAAAAATGCCACTTTATTGTCATTAAAGAGATGTATTAAGGGGGAGGAATTATGGTTTGGATATAATCTATACATGCTTCTCTATCGTTGTATTGGTGTTTCTCTATCGTAGCCCTATCCCTAAATATGCGCCAATCTTGCGCCATGTGTGCGCCACCACTGCGCCATTTTGTTGATTCTTTTTTTGAAAGGTTGGTTTTCGGTATTTTCAGAAGACTTTTCCGTTTGTCTCCGTTCAGTTACATAAATATCTTCTGGTTAAATTAGATTACAAATATGGCAAATTATCTGTTAATTGTCAAGCCCATTTCTTGTGCATTTTCTCTCACCTGATTTACTTTATCTGTTTATTTACCCCAAACAAAAAAGCCCCCTTTTAAAAGGAGGCTTATATTTGTTCTACGCTTATTTTTTATTCCATGCTTATATATGTTCTGTGTTTACTTTTTAAATCTATCAACTATCAACTGACAACTATCAACGAATAACTGACAACTATCAACGAATAACTATTTCGTCAGTATCATTTTTCTTGTCTGGCTGTATCCGTTTACACTTAATTTATAAAAATACGTACCGCTTGAAAGTCCTGCTGCGTTCCAGTTGTACGAATACGTTCCCGCCGATAATTTCTCGTTTACTAATTCTGCTATGCTCTTTCCTGATATATCGTATATTTCCAGTTTTACCGTGCCGCTTTCTGGTACATCAAACTTTATGCTTGTCTGCGGATTAAACGGATTTGGATAGTTCTGCTTCAGTGAAAATGATGATGGTATTTCTGTAGATATATTCTGAATACCAATCGAAGGATTCGTCAGCTCGTATATATTACCGGGTATTGAAAAAGCAATCGGTAACCCAAGTGATGAAAAGTTTACGTTTGCCGATGGTGTCACTTTCTTCACCATCCATACATTCTGTGCTATCCAAGTCGTATCAGGCCGCTCTATGATTGGATATTCAAAAATCAAAATCCTGTAGTATATTCCGAAGGTTGTTATAAACTTCTTTGAAAGATAATTTCCGTTAACGGTTGAAACTGTTTCATCGTTCAGTCTCTTCACTTTCAGCTTTACCCTTATCGGTGCAGTTATTGTATCGTATGCAATCGTTGTGTCCTTCGTGAAAACCACGTATTCTGAGTTAACAGCATTTGCAAACCTGAATACACTGTACCAGTTTTCGAGCCCCCTCAGGAAATTCAAAAAACCGGGTACGGGAATAGTATCGGATATTAATGATGTTTTTAGAAACTCCCATCCGTTTGTCGTTTGGAAATTATGGTAGTTTGTGTCGTTATAAGCTGTGTTCTGATTGAAAGAAATCAGGTTGTCTTTTATCTGTACTGTACTTGCTGATAATCCTTTGTAGTCTGCAACTACAGCAAATGAATCTGTTCTGTACCTGATTAAATTTGTTATTGGATTGTTAAGCGAATCAAGCGGTATATTCTTGTAATACCATTTATACCCCGTTGCCGCAGGAAAATATGTCGATGCATTCTGTCCGAATGTTATGCCGCTGATAAATAATATCAGCAGTATTAATGTCTTTTTCATAATGTTATGTATTTATCAAATATTGCTTATTTATTGATTTAAAACAATTCCGAAGCCTATATCGTTTTGCTTTCAATATCAAATATGAATATGTCTCTTATTCTCGAAATGCCCCTGTTCATAATTCGTGTTTATTCGTATCTAAATCTTTTATCTTTAACTCTAAATAATCATCAGTGAATTAGCTTGCTAATCGCTCTTTAAAATCCTTTTTAATTGTCTTTTATCTGCGCTCAATCTTTTCAACTCTCTTTTTGGTGATTTAGTGTTTTGGTGGTAAAGTTTCTCCTTCTAACTCAGTGAGAATCAGCTCTAATCATCTTTAATCAGTGTGCTATTTTTTAAATCTTTTACCCTGGAAAAGTTCTTGTTCTTAATTCGTGTTCATTCGTGTCTAAAATCTTTTATCTTTAACTCTAAATAATCATCAGTGAGAATCAGTTTTCTATCATTTTCTTCAGTGTGCCAATCTTTAATCTTTTTCTTTCCCGAAATTATTTGCAACTCGGAATTGTTTATATAAACGTAGGATAATTAACATTTTATATGATTAAACTTGAAAACGTAAGCAAAGGATACAGCGAGGGCAAAACTCTTCACACAATTCTTTCAGGTGTAAACCTTAGCATCAACAAAGGCGAAATAATTATAATTTACGGCAAGAGCGGTTCTGGGAAATCAACCCTTCTGAATCTGCTCGCAGGTATTGATTTACCAGACGAAGGAAATATCTTTTTCGGAGATATAAATATCACTGCCCTTAACGAGAAACAACGGACTCTTTTTCGAAGAAAGAGTATCGGTTTTATATTTCAGTTCTTTAATCTTATACCAACTTTAACAGTTTCAGAAAACCTTAAACTTCCTTTGGAGTTAAATTCCATTTCTTTTGATATAGCAGATAAAATGATAGATGAGGTGGGTCTTCTTGACAGAAAAAATGCATACCCCGATGTTCTTTCCGGCGGCGAACAGCAGCGCGTTGCTATTGCACGTGCACTTATACATAATCCCGATTTTATTCTTGCCGATGAACCGACCGGTAACCTGGATTTTGATACGAGTAAACAAATTATAGATTTGATTGACAGAATAGTAAAGCAGCAGGGAAAAACTATGATTATGGCAACTCACAGCAGGGAAGT
>CAIUQV010000455.1 GCA_903901375.1 uncultured Ignavibacteriota bacterium | reverse complement strand
GCAATTGCGGAGCTTTAATCCTCACCTGAAAAAAGAATCCTCTGTATACACCAATCGGATACCAGTTAAAATTAATTTCCCAGGAGCCCAAATCTCTGTATGCAGTCACATAAGGCGCTGAAAGCAGTTCATTCTGCAAATCATAACTCGCAGTAAAAGAAAATCTCCATTTGGGAGTCGGACTTACATTTAAACTCGCGCTGACGTTCGATGTTTTGTAAATTATTAGAGGATTCTGTCTGTTTTCTGAAAAATTGTAATTAAGTGTTCCTGAAAGCGGGACATTTACGTTCGGTTCATCGAAAGCAGAACGGTAAGTTGGTTTTTCAATCTTTAAAGAATCGGTATTAACTTTTCTCACTTCACCTGTATTGCTAAACCCGAAATTATAGGATGTCGATACATTAACGTTAAAAGTTGATAAATCAAACAGCTTCCCTTTTTCGCTGAATAAAAACTTGTTTATTCTTGTCATCTTTACGTTGTCAAATTCATAAAGATTAAAACTTGCACTTCCGCCAATGTTTAAAAAACCACCTATCTGTGTTCTGAAGTCAGTAAATAATTCTGACCACTTTAAAGAATCAGCGGCAAAGTTATAATTAATCCCTGCATTAATATTAAACAGCTGAAATTTATTTTCCGTTGTATCGTTTACTCTGGTTTTCATTTCAAACAGATTTCCAAGGGCTAATCCAACTGACTGACTTTCGCCCATCGGAGCAGAACCGAATATTCCTTTCTCATAATAAGAATATTTCACCGTCCTTCCATAAACATCATTGTATGTTCCATAATATCCCCACTTCGGGTCTGAAAAATCTGGTGTAAAATTATATGTAACACTTGGCGTGATAGTATGCTTAATTCCCGTTACATTAAATAGGTTTGGAGTAAAAATTCCTATCAGCTTGGTGTTTAAAGCAATTCCCATATTAAAATACCTCACTGCCTTATAAGCATCAATCTCGTTTGTATTTACCACCGAATCAGCAGGGTTCATGCTTTTCAGAATGTATTTATTATACCACAGTTCAGTATAATTAAAATATGGTCTTATATTAAAATATTTAAATGTAGGTGAAAAATTCAGCCCAACCCTGTTAACTATTCCGGCATTTGAAATTAATTCTCCGTTATTTACACTCGATATTTTTGTTCTGTTATTAAGCAAGCTACCGTTGTATGAGAAAGAAAAGAATTCGTAGAGCTTCTGGTCATTTGAAGTATAATCTTTCCTGAAAGGATAGGTTTCTGATACACTAAAACTCACGGACGGAAGTCTTTCATTCAAATCACCTGTCTGCAGGTTCTGATCACGGTAATAATTTGCGGAGAATGAAAATGGTGAGCCTTCCCAGTACTTTGAGAAAGTCAAGTTTGAAACCACATTCTGTTTCAGCAAATCCGGTAATGCATTTGTAGAATTATCATAGTAACTTTTTCCGCTCACAAACGTCAGATTACCCGATAAGGAGGTTGTAGGGTTTATTTTCTGATTATGATTAAGACTCACTATCCACTGATTAGAAGTAATCTTGTCAACATCTTTTTCCTCACCTTTATTTATAAGTGAATATCCTGCATTTATCTCACCGTCATACATATACTTCTTTGCATACCTGAACCTCGATGAAAAATCGTACCTGCCCTTGGCAAACAATGTTGC
>CAIUQV010000454.1 GCA_903901375.1 uncultured Ignavibacteriota bacterium | reverse complement strand
TTGTTATGAAAAAGTAAAGAAAGATCTTGCGCATTATAAGGAACTCCTTGAATTACAAAAAGTGAAAGACGGTTCATCATCTTTAATGTTTGAAAAATTAAACGAAATATCGAATGTAATAAAAGATAGTCAGGATAAAAAGAAGAAGCGTTCGCGTGTCTCAAAGAAAGAAAATACACCAATGATAACACATTATTTTGATATTGCAGTTCAAATTAACGATATTCCATTTTCTAGCCAACTCGAAACTGAATTAGTTAGCAAATCAACTTGGAACAGAAAGTTTAAAGATGTTCTTTTTCTTGCCGAATTAGATAAGAAAATCGAATCTAAGTTCAAACGAAAGAACATAAGTAAAGTTTCTAAGGATCTCTTAGTTAAAATAAAAGATTATATATCAACTAAAATTCAGGAAGTACGGAAAATTGAAATTTCAAAAAAAGGTCAAGTACATAGAAAGAAACCTGATTTTAATGATAATTATAGACCTAAAAATGATTCTCATGCAGGAAACGTTTATGGTGACGATCTTAGCGGTGAAGTAGCTTCTGAATTTGACTCGCTTAGCAAGAGTTGATTCACTTTTGATATCTTGATACTCCTCTAAACACTGTAAATTCATTAATATAACCAATTAATCCTACCGATTTTATTCTGAATTCTTGATTTTTTTGCGTCTTCTGTATGAAGACAATAAAAGATTTAGAATACAGAATATCGAAAAGTGACAATGAAAAATCCTTTAAAAGGGTAATGGAGTTTTGCCCCAACCTTAATAAGGCGATTTCCATATTCTCTCTATATTCAAACCATATTCGGTTCATATTCTTTCTATATTCGGTCCATATTCTCTCTATATTCGGTTTATATTCTTCTCCCATTGCTGGCACATTCCTGGCATATTCGGATTACTTATACATATCTATTCATACATGGATTATTGCAATAATCAATACACCCAATAAATTAATTCCGCAGCTATCAGCTCGTAGTCCGCCCATTTCAGAAAATTATACAGCGTTTTACAATTAAATAATGATTTACAAAAAAACAGAAATTTTTAAAATTAAATATAAAGGAAATATATTATGGCAAAGGTCATAAAACAGTACCTTGGCGTTGTAAGGGGCAAATTAGGCCCCGAGGTGTTCAAGGAGATGAATGGTGAATCGTATGTTGCTTCTGCACCATCAAAACCCGCTCCGAGCACAAATCCGAAAGTTATTGCGCGTAGAAATAGCTTCGGTTTAGTTATGAAGTTGGGACATGCTATTAGCTCTATCCCAAATTTGAAATATTTTTGGAAGAGCTTTATCATTCCTACCCATCCGAAAGCTAAAACTGCTTGCAATAAGGTAGTTGTGGTTAACTATCATAATGCATCAGTTTCTGGGCTTTCAAATTCGACTGCTCTCGTTCCTGAAAAAGGATTCGTTGCATCTTCAACAAGTATCACAATGAATAATACAAGTGTAACTGTTGTTCTTGCACCGATTGGGAGCTCGTCAATTATTGACCCTGCAGTTGACATCACCGTTTCATTAGCGTGTGTCCTGCATCTTTCAGGTCCAACTGACCAGTACGATGTAAATAATCGTATGCTTCATATTTCTTCGGTCAGTCAACCACTTAGCCTTGTCAATCCATTGACATTTGAAATTGATTTGGATGACATCGATAAGCAGTATTTCGATGAATATACAACGAAAAAAGCTTTCTTTGCATTGGTTACTTTCGATGCAGATGATGTTCCGTTGCATTATTCAAACACGTTTCATTCATCTTAATCAGTGATATCCGGTGTTGCCCCTTTGAATTAAGGGGCAGCACTTTTATAAAACTAATTATTTAACCAATTAAAAACATAATATAAAATGGCTAAAATAAAGAATTTCTTGTTACAAGGCGCATCTGGTAGAGTAGGTGACATTGTTTACAAAACCATAAATGGAAATACATATGCTTGCAGTAGACCGCATTTTGCAAAGTCTAATGACCCTGCAACATTAAGAAGGCGCGAAAAATTTGCTCTTACTGTTAAACTGGCAAAGTGTATTAACAGTATTCCTGATCTAAAATATTTCTGGAATAAGGCAAGAAATGGCAAAATGTCAACTCATAACTTAATTACAAAATTTAATTATGATTGCGTTTCTCATAATGAAATAATTTTTGTACCTAAACTTACATCCGATTCTTTTCCGTTTAGGAATTTAAATGCTAAATATGAATTTTCCAAAAGTAATTTAAGCATTGAATATTCACCAATTGAATATCCTGTTATCAAAGACACTAATAAGGAAACC
>CAIUQV010000453.1 GCA_903901375.1 uncultured Ignavibacteriota bacterium | reverse complement strand
GCACTAAGTTATCTGGGAGAAATAACAGGCTCCGTCACAAACGACGACATACTGCATTACGTCTTTTCGAAGTTCTGTATTGGGAAGTAAGAACTGCAACCGATAAGATTTATAAATTCTCTTGAATTATAAAACTTATACGTTTACTTTACGTTTATAGAAATATCAGTATAACTTTATAAGGAGAACATTTATGAAATTGCCGTCTTTAACTAACCTTGTACAGCAGGCAAAACTTACATTTTTACGTTTCCCGTTCGTAATTCTTTGCTCTGTTTTAGGTGCCTTTGTGATGATGAGGGTTATCGGGTATTCACGCGAATATGCTGAACTGCACGCTCAAACGATGTACAACATTGTAATGACCTGCTCGCTCGGGCTGCCGCTCTTTCTTTCGTTTGCGCTGTATTCCGAAAGTAAAGGTTTTGCAAGGGTGAAAGGATATTTGCTTCAGGCAATACCTCTTGTACTGCTGGTTTCCTTTTACTTTACTCTTTCGAAAGAGCTTGATGTTTATGATATAGGAAGATATTTCCTCTTTTTAATTGCGTTTCATTTACTGGTTTCTTTCTCGCCGTATCTGCTTTCGGGAGAAAAGTCACAGCTCGACTTCTGGGATTTTAACCAGAAGACATTCTTAAGGTTTATACTTTCGGCACTTTATTCGGGAGTCTTATACGCAGGACTCGCCGTGGCACTGCTTTCTTTCGATAAGCTGTTTGAGATGCATATAGACGGAAAAAGATACGCTCAGTTGTTTTTCTTCATAGCGGGAGTTTTCAATACGTGGTTCTTCTGTTCGGGATTACCGGAATTCAGGGAAGCCAAAGAGTTTATTTTCCCGAAAGGACTGAAGATTTTCACGCAGTACGTGTTACTGCCGATAGTTGTAATATATGTAACGATACTTTATTTATATTTATTCAAAATCATATTCCAGTGGAACCTGCCGTCGGGATGGGTTTCTTACCTTGTGATAGGATTCTCGACTGCGGGAATATTTTCGCTGTTACTGATTTTTCCACTGGTTGACAGCAAAGAAATCAAATGGGTAAGGATATTTTCAAGAGTGTTCTTCATTTCACTGATTCCGCAGATTGTACTGCTGTACCTTGCGATATTCAAGCGTACGACTGAATACGGAATGACTGAAAGAAGATACTACGTGATTGTACTCGCAGGATGGCTGACGGTTACCACATTGTACTACGTAATATCTAACTTCAGGAATATTAAGTTCATACCTGTTACTTTGTTTCTGATTGCGATGCTCACTTCCTACGGTCCATGGAGTTCTTTTGATTTGTCTTTGAACAGCCAGCTTAACAGGCTCGAAGAGATACTTAAGAAAAACACGATTCTCGTTGACGGAAAAATAGTACCTGCAAAGTCAGACGTTAACATAGAAGAGGCAACGGACGTACGTTCTATACTTCAGTTTCTGGTTGAGAGAAAAAAACTGAATAAGATACAGCCGTGGTTTACTGACAATCTGGATTCGATTGCAAACAGACGCGAATACGGTAAAATGCTTCACGGTGTTTATGTTTCCAAAGAAGAGGAGATAATGATTAAGATGGGAATGAAAACAGAGAACACAGAAAACCTTAACAAAAGAAGCAATGCAAACATAACCACAAAAGGCATAAGAGTTGTTGACGTGAAAGGCTTCGATAAATTTATCGTGTTTGATGCTAATACACCAGACTCAGTGAAAATTAAGGACAGTCTGAATACAATAACTCCTGAATTTAATTATCAGACGGGCGAGATGTACCTGCTTGACAGCAAGGATACTTTAAAGATACCTGTGAAAGAAATAGCGGGTAACGTAAGCTCACTGACGCCTGATATAAGCAAAATGACTTTTGACTATGTTTTTAAGAATAATTTATTCAGGATTATCTTTACTACATTGAATTATGAGAGAAAAGATAACGAGCTGAAGGTGAACTATATGAAGATGTATATACTGCAGAAACGGAAACAAGAGTAGGTGCTTGAAGAGATTTAGCACACTGAAAAGAATGATTAAGACTGATTCTCACTGATTATTTTTGAAAGAGTGATTATTAATATAAAAGGGATTTAGTACTTCCAGAGATCCCCGCCAAAACCATGCGGGGATGACAGAACGGAAGGGCTTTGTTTATAATTATTTGAATTTTTAAGGAAAGTTAATAATACTATATTTGTATATCTTAAAAACACAAAAAGAGGAATAATTCTATGCCGGTCACAGTTACAGGTAAAAACCTTAAAATCGAAGACGTGTACAACGTCGCAGTTAAGAACGAAGAAGTTATTTTACATCCCGATGCTTTAGCCAGAATAATCAAGTGCAGGGCTTTCCTTGAAAAGAGAGTAGTTGCAAAAGAAATTATGTACGGAGTCAACACAGGAATCGGTGAACTTGCAAACGTAGTTCTGAACGATGAACAGGTAAAGGAATTTCAGAAATATTTAATCTACAATCACGCAGCAGGTATCGGTGAGCCGTTCCCGCTTGAAATAGTAAGAGGCGCAATGCTCGGACGTATTAACGTTCACGCAAACGGTTTCTCGGGATGCCGTCCTGAGATTACGCAGACGTACGTGTCAATGCTGAACAAAGGCGTTACTCCTGTAGTCTGTACAAAAGGAAGCGTAGGTGCATGCGGAGACCTTTCTCCGATGAGCCAGATTGCACTTTC
>CAIUQV010000452.1 GCA_903901375.1 uncultured Ignavibacteriota bacterium | reverse complement strand
TCAGTAAGTGTTAAAATAGACTCATATCCGGATAAAGTTTTTGTAGGCAGGTTTAATAAAATAAGTCAGTCAATAGACCTTAGCACAAGAACAATGTCAGCACAGATTGATATTGATAACAAAGATGAATTGTTAAAACCGGGTATGTTTGCCAAAGTTGAACTCATTATCCAGAAAAATACTGACGTGATTAAAGTACCCACCCAGTGTATTCTAAAGGAAGATGAAAAGAACTTCGTTTTTGTTGTTAACGAGGAAATGCTGGTTAATAAGAAATATGTAGATGTAGGGATTTCTTCAAGCAATGAAACTGAGATTACAAACGGACTGAACGAAAATGATAAAGTTGTAATAGTAGGGCAGGAGCTGATTAGTGATAAATCGAAAGTGAAAATTGTAAAATAATATTATGTGGCTAACCAGACTCGCACTTAAATATCCAATCAGTACTCTTATGGCTTCGATAGCCATATTCGTTCTGGGACTGGTTTCTTTTCAGCAGCTTCCAATTGATATGCTGCCTAATATTCAGATTCCAAGTGTTTCTGCTATTACTTATTATAATGGTGCAGGCCCTCTTGATATGGAGCAAAGTGTTACAGTTCCAATAGAAAGGTCTGTAAGTTCTACAAGCGATGTAGATTATATACAGTCTACAACTAAAGAAGGTGTCTCGCAGGTTAGAATATATTTTAACTGGGATGCAAATACAGGTGAAGGTCTGATTGATGTAATACAGAAAATTAACCGTGTATTCAATCTGCTTCCAACAGGTGTATCTCAGCCATTAGTTCTGAAGTTTGATATAACTAATATTCCAATTATCACAGTTGCTTTAAGCAGTGATATGGACCAGAGAGCTCTATATGATATTGCATATAACAGTATAGAGCCGCAGCTCGAGCATTTACCCGGGGTTGCGTTTGCACAGGTTGTGGGTGGAAGAATTAGGGAAATACAGGTCACAATGGACAGAAACAGAATTGAGGCTTCTAACCTTTCCGTTCAGCAGGTAGTTCAGGCTATAAGTTCTTCGAATCTAATACTTCCTTCAGGTGATATAAAAACAGGAGTATTTGATTATTCTTTAAAAACCGAAAGTCAGTTTAATTTAGTCCAGCCTATTTCTGATGTTGTGATTAAAACTGTTAATGGTATTCCTGTTAGAATAGGTGATGTAGCAACAATATCTGACTCTTATCAGGAGCAAACACAAAAAATCAGGACTAATGGGAATGAAGGAGTAATACTTAGAGTTCAGAAGACACCCGGAGCTAATACTGTTGATGTGGTAAATGAAATTACTAAAGCGTTAAAAAATCTTCGTGATGTGCCGCCAAACGTCAAAACATCAACTGCATTTGACCAGAGCAATTACATACGGGAATCGATTGACGGTTTGCTAAGAGAAGGTATGCTTGGAGCATTACTTGCTGTTTTAGTAATTATTGTCTTTCTTAGAAATACCCGCAGCACTATTATAATATTTGTTGCTATTCCTTTATCAATACTTGTTACATTTATTTTCTTCCGTTTCAGTAATACTTCACTGAATATTATGACACTCGGAGGACTGGCACTTGGAGTTGGCAGGCTTGTAGACGATTCCATCGTAGAACTTGAGAATATTTCAAGGCATTATACTCAGATGAAAATACAGAATGTCAGCAAACTTCAGGCAACTCTTGATGCTGCAACTGAAGTTGCTTCTCCGATTTTCGTTTCAACACTGACAACTGTTATTGTCTTTCTTCCTGTTGTCTTTCTTTCCGGTATAGCAAAGCTTTTGTTCATTCCTCTTGTTATAACTATTTCGGTTGCACTCTTCGCATCATTCTTTGTCTCCAGAACGGTCACACCACTTCTTTGTTATAAAGCACTTGAAGGCGAGAGAGAAGTTGATCCCGAATCAAAAAAGATTTCAGACAGATTGCAGATTAAAACAAAAGTATTTTTTGATAAGATTGATGACCTTTATGAAAGTGTACTCTTCTTCTGTATAAGAAACAGAAAAGTAGTCCTTATAGGAATATTCCTTTTTTCTGTTTTATCATTTGGATTGTTTAAGTTCGTAGGAACTGAATTTTTCCCTGAAGCAGACGAAAATCAGTTTAATGTAAATATACTTTTACCTGTCGGTTCAAGAATTGAAATGACTGAAGAAGTTGTGAAGAAAGTTGAAGAAGTTATAAAAGCAAACGTACCTGAAGCAAACACAGTTATTTCGGATATCGGAGTACCGGGTTCGAAGGGAGGAAACGCTTTTGGAGGTAATGCAGGCAGTCATGCTGCAAATGTGCAGGTCTCGCTTGTACCGGGTAAAGACAGGGAAAGAAGCGTGTTTGATATTATTAAAGAAGTCAGACCGAAAATTCAGGCAATTGCAGGTGCGAAGTACTATATGAACATCGGTGGTTTTCTGAAATTCCTTTTGAATTTTGGGTCATCTGCTCCGATTGATGTTATGATACTTGGATATGATTTCGATGATGCTGAAAAGTTATCGCAACAGATTTTTAATATAGTAAAATCCACACCCGGCGCAACTGATGTACGTATAAGCCGTGAAAATAATCTTCCCGAGGCAAGAATAACAGTTGACAGAATAAAGGCTGGTAATCTGGGG
>CAIUQV010000451.1 GCA_903901375.1 uncultured Ignavibacteriota bacterium | reverse complement strand
GTCCGATTTCCAGCCGAATACGTCTGCACCTATATCATACTTAGGTCCGTCTATATCTCCCTGATATACTTTTCTGCTGAAAGTAGCACCAACTCTTCCGGCAGTATCTCTCATCGCATAATTCTGAGTTACGTTTGTTTTTCCGAATAAGTTTGTGAAGTATCCCGGATGGTCTGCCTTCCAGTATCTGAATTCAGCACCACCAGTTACTTTGAAGTTCTTATTGAATTCTTTTTCATATGATGCAAGTACTCCTGTCTGATTGTGTAATGAGTAACTGTTTCTCTGATAAGCATTCTTGGAATAGATTGTATCAAATACTCCAAAACTGTTTATGTAACCGAGTGTATTGTAATAATTGGTTGATAATGTATCAATTCTTACTCCGTTATAACCAATTCCTTTTCCTTTCCATCCCCATACTGTTCCGTTGCCGTTAATACTCGAACCACCGCCGCGTCCTGCTGACCAGAATGCAGTTGCTCTGAGTGTTGAATTATCTTTCAGATTATAATTCCAGTGAAGTTCTGCCTGCGGTTTGTGGAACATGTTGTGAGATAAATTAACGAAGTTATCATCAGCAAGCTCTCTCCACCCGTCTGTTATGCTTCTGTACTTCGAAGTTGCTTCTGGCTGTGCATTGTATTTTGCATCCCATTGATTTGCAACGTCTCTCGTAACAAATGGGGCTGAGTTTGCCGTGTAACCAAACTTCTTGAAATATGCAATATCATTGCTGAATGAATATCCGTGCACCTGTGGTGCTCCGTGTAATACAAGTTTAAATGTCTGGTTCGCTGCCGGCAGGAATGCCGCTGAAAGATAGTAATTCCATCCTTCATACCTACCGCTCGTTCTTGAACCTTCACCAATCTTCCTTTCGATGTTTAATGCACCGGCAAATTTGCCTGATATTAAACCCGATGACATGTTAATTCCGTACATTGTATTCTTCGGTGAACCAACATTTCCCTTTAACCCGAAATACTTTGTTAGTGCTGGATTTTCTGTTAAGATATTAAACGAACCGCCGAATGAACCTGAACCGTAAAGCGATGATCCTGCACCCCTTTGAATCTGTATTGACCCTGCATTCGACGATACTGAACCCCAGTTTGACCAGTAAACCGAATTTGATTCCGGGTCATTTGTCGGAATACCATTTATCAGAACCTGTACATAGTTCTGACTAAAACCTCTGATTAAAAGTTTACCCTCTCCGTTACCGACACCGTCAGTTGAGAATGAATAAAAGCCCGGAACGTTTCTTAAAAGCAATGGAGCGTCCTGACCCTGCATTCTTTTCTCAAGTGTTTTGGCATCTACGTCTGTAAATGCAACAGGTGTTTCTCTTTCAACTGCACGGTTTATTTCTATAACGTCAGTTGTCAGAGTACCGCCTTTAAGATACACCTGATAATTCAAATCTCCTTTTAGTTCAATCACGCTGGTGTACTTTTCATAACCAACATAATTAACCACGATTGTGTACCTCGCAGCACTTAGACCCGTGAACTCAAAAGAGCCGTTCGCATCTGTCTTCATTTTATGCTGCCCTGGAGATAACTCTACGATGGCATCTGCTATCGTTTCTGTCGTCTCCGCATTTTTTACTGCACCTGTAAGTTTGTAAGTCTGCGCATTGGCACTTACTGTTACAATTGTCGCAAGTAAAAGTAGTAGAAAAATTTTTCTCATTCTTCTTCCGATTAAGTTAATAAATAATGTTAATTAAAATATAGCAAGTATTGATGTTGTTTGTGTATAATTTGTACTCACAAATATAGGAAATTTGTGTTAACATTTTGTTACGAAAATATTAATAAATCTTGTTGATTTCATCTCACCATTCTTCACTAATATATTTGTATATTTTTGAGGTTCTCTGCAATTTAAAACAGGTAAAGTTTAGTATCAAGATATTTCTTATGCCTGAAAACAATTTTATTTCTGTATTAATCACAAAGATTTGCTCTGAAATAAGGATTTATTTACTAGCAATCACGTTCATCTATCTTAACTCCCTTCTTTTATTCATAGTTATTCTTTCCCGCATAAGATATATTTGTACTGATAATGGCTGTAGTACCTGTCATTATCATTCTTTTTAGAATTTAATTTACTCAGATGAATAAGATACTTGTTTTACTTTTTGTCTTTCTTTCGGGATATGTTTATTCTCAGGATTACTTCCTCAAAGAAAATATAGATTATAACATCAAACCCTCTGAAGATTTCTTTCAGTTTGCTAATGGTAATTTCATTAAAGCTCATCCAATACCTCCGGAAGAGCATACTTATGGAATTTTCAACCTTGTGGAAGACAGTGTTTATGTTTATTTGCAGAGAATCTGCGAAGGTGCAATGAATGACAAAGAAGCTGTTAAAGGCTCCAATATTCAGAAAATTGGGGATTTCTTCTTCAGCGGTCTCGATGTTAATACTATCGAAAAGAATAAACTTCTTCCTCTTAAAAGTTATTTCGACAGAATTGATAAAATCAGCGATAAGACCGAACTGATAAAAGTCGTGACTGAACTCCAGAGCTTTTTTATCTCCCCTATGTTTTCTTTCTATGTCGGTCAGGACCTTATGAATAGCAGTAAGTATGCTC
>CAIUQV010000450.1 GCA_903901375.1 uncultured Ignavibacteriota bacterium | reverse complement strand
GGAGCTTGAAGACATTTACCTTCCGTATAAACCAAAGAAACGTACACGTGCAACGATTGCAAAGGAAAAAGGACTGGAACCGCTTGCAAACATATTATTTGAACAGGGGGCTTTTGATATTCTTGAAGAAGCGAAGAAATACATCGATGGTGAAAAAGGAGTTAAGAACGAAGAAGAAGCACTTGCAGGTGCACGCGATATAATTGCAGAAGTTGTCTCCGAAGATAAAACTTCAAGAGAAAGAATGCGCGAACTCTTCGCAAAGAAAGCAGTTATTGTCTCGAAAGTTGCCAAAGGAAAAGATGAAGAGGGCGTTAAGTATAAAGATTATTACGAATGGAAAGAACTTGCGGCAGACTCTCCGTCGCACAGAATTCTTGCTATGTTCCGCGGCGAGCACGAAGATTTTTTAAGAATAGAAGTTCTTCCTGAAGAATCTGAAGCAATCGAAATACTCGAAAGAATTTTTCTAAAGACTGATAACGATGCATCACACGAAGTTAAAAAAGCGGTGACAGACAGTTACAAACGTCTGCTTTCACTTTCGATGGAATCTGAGTACAGGGCAACACTGAAAGCAAAAGCAGATACAGAAGCAATAAAAGTTTTTGCCGATAACCTTTATCAGCTGATGATGTCAGCACCTCTCGGCGAGAAAGCAGTTCTTGCACTCGACCCTGGATTCAGAACAGGCTGCAAAGTTGTCTGCCTTAACAGACAGGGAAAGCTTCTGCACAACGATACCGTCTATCCGCATACAGGCGACGTCAAAGCAGTTGAAGCAGGAAGAAAAATCCTTGAACTCCTGAAAGCATTTGGTTCGGAAGTGATTGCTATCGGAAACGGAACGGCAGGACGCGAGACAGAAGATTTTGTTAAAAGAGTTATTGCAAGCTCAACCGATGAAAAGATACAAAAGCTTCAGGTCGTTATGGTAAACGAAAGCGGTGCATCTATTTATTCGGCATCCGATGTGGCACGTGAAGAGTTTCCTGATTACGACGTAACTGTCCGCGGAAGTGTTTCCATCGGAAGACGTTTAATGGACCCGCTAGCTGAACTTGTAAAGATTGACCCGAAGTCAATAGGAGTAGGACAGTACCAGCACGATGTTAACCAGACACAGCTAAGGCAAAAACTCGATGACGTTGTTACAAGCTGCGTGAATAAAGTCGGCGTGGAAGTGAATACTGCAAGCAAACAGCTTCTTACATATGTTTCAGGCGTCGGACCAAAAATGGCAGCCTCTATAGTTGAATACAGAGACAGTAACGGACCATTCTCTTCTCGCGATGAACTTAAGAAAATTCCAAGACTCAAAGGTAAGGCATTCGAACAGGCCGCAGGATTCCTTAGAATCAGAAGCGGAAAGAACCCGCTCGACTCAAGCGCAGTGCACCCTGAAAGTTATCACGTAGTTGAAAAGATGGCGGAAGATGCAGGATGCTCTGTTGAGGATTTAATGGTTAACCCTAAGATTCAGGAAAAGATTGATATAACAAAGTATGTAACTGATAAGATTGGTCTTCCTACGCTTGAAGATATAAGAGCAGAACTTGCAAAACCGGGACGCGACCCGAGAGAAAGGTTTGAAGCGTTTGCGTTTATGGAAGGTATTGGAAAGATTGAAGACCTTGCAATCGGAATGGTTCTGCCGGGAATAGTTACTAACATTACAAACTTCGGTGCATTTGTCGATATCGGTGTACATCAGGACGGACTCGTTCATATAAGTGAAATTGCAGACGGATTCATAAAAAGCCCGTCAGATGTATTAAAAGTACATCAGCAGGTGAAAGTTAAAGTGCTTGAAGTGGATGTTCCGAGAAAAAGAATTTCTTTGTCTATGAGACTCGGCGAAGTTTCAAAATCAATCGCAAAGAAACCTAAAGGTGAAACTAAGAAAGCAACCAAACAGGACCTAGATAATAAACTCAGGGAATTAATGAATAAGTTCGGAAGAAACAATAAATGAACTTAGATGTCATAAGAGAGTATGCTTTAAAGAAAAAATACGTCACCGAAGGACAGCCCTTTGGTGACGACACCCTTGTCTATAAAGTTATGGACAAAATATTTATGCTGATGAGCATCGAAGTGCCCGTACAGGTAAATTTAAAATGCGAACCCGAGCACGCTATTGAACTTCGCGAACGTTATGAATCTGTTATTCCCGGATACCATATGAATAAAACACACTGGAACACTGTGATTCTTGATAATACGATTCCGCCAAAGGAAATCCTGAAAATGGTTGATGATTCCTACGACCTTATCGTAAAAGCTTTTCCAAAGAAGAAAATGGATGAGTTCCTTAATCTTTAAGGTTCTTCTTGCGTATAAAAGATTAAAACAATATTATGAAAAGAATAATTTTAACTTTTTCGTTTGCAATCCTGCTCTTTGTAAACGCCTACTCCCAGAATTTTCAGTCTGTATATAATCTGTATGTAAATGAAGATTATTTCAGGTTTAAAAATGCTATCCCGGCAGCAAAATTTTCATACAAGTGGGAATCCGATTTATGTACTGCTTTTATGCAATCTGTCTTCAGCAGGTTCTCGGAATCGAACGTACTGTTTGATAAAGTACTGAAGGAATCAGGAAAAGAAATTCACGATTCAATCAAAGCAAAAATCTATGAGTGTAAAGTGGTTAACCACATAAACATTTTCGAATACAAGGAGGCTTTTGCTTCTTCAAAAATACTGAAGGATAAATACATTAAGTATCTTGACGATGAAGAGAAAGAAAACCTGAGCGATGAAGAAGGACTCTGGAACGCAGTGAATGATGCAAAGCCCCAGACTATTGTTAAAACAGGAGATACCAAGATTCAGATGAAAAAAGATATTGCAGGGCTATGGAATATTCCCGTTTCTATTAATAAAGAAAACCGTGATTTTATATTCGATACGGGTGCAAACTTTTCCGTGATAATTGAGTCTCTTGCAAAAAGCCTCGGTATGAAACTGTTTGATGCAAAAGTAAAAGTCGGAACTGCTTCGGATATAAAAGTTGATGCAAAGATTTCAGTGTGCGAGGAATTAGTAATAGATAATATTGTATTAAAGAATGTTGTCTTTCTTGTATTACCAGATGAATCACTGGATTTCGGAATTTATAAAATCTACGGTATTCTCGGCAACCCTGTCTTCAGGGCATTCGAGGAAATCAGAATAAGTAAAGATAATGTACTTACTATTCCAAAGGTTCTTTCCGTTAACAATTCGAATAACCTTTCTTTCAGCGGTTTTACTCCTGTACTGCTTATGACAAACAATAACGACACAATGAACTTTACTTTTGATTCAGGTGCAATGGCAACGATGCTTTATAAACCTTATCTTGATAAATATTCAAAAGACATAACAGGGAAGTATGAACTCATAGACATAACTGTAGGAGGAGCAGGAGGAAGAAAAACTGTGAAGGGATACAACATAAAGGATGTGACACTTTCAACGGGCCAGTCTACGGGCATAATCCCAAACGTCAGGGTTCTTGCTGAGTATCTTAAAAAGAAGGAATCGCATTTCTTCGGAAACCTCGGACAGGATTATATATCTCAATTCAGCGAAATGATTGTTAACTTTAAAGACTCGTTTATACAGTTTAACAAATAAATGTACGAACTTAAAATATGATGCTCAGGTTTATAATATTAAAGAATGATTAAAAAGGTTTTATTAATAATAACAGCAGTTTTCGTTTTCTTTGTTTCTGATTCTTCTGCTCAGGACACGAATTTTACGCAGCGTAAAACAACGAAGTACCTGTCATGGTCGCTGCTCCAGCTTATTCCTTCGCCGACTCTTGTAAGCGATGCGAATAACGATAATGCCCGCGTACAGTTTGGCTTGAAGTGGCAGATTATTCCGATAAATTTTTCTTTTCGTGCAAATAAATTTGTTTCGCCCGTTCAGTTCTTTATGATTAATCCCGTCAGAAGAGTAACGGGTTCTGCAGAGTTGTTTGTTCAGCCCGAAATAGTTACATCAGGGTTTAAGTATTCAGGATTTAACAGCTTTGGAGTAACTACAGGCGGACGATTTGTAATACCTGTTCAGGAACTCGGCGAAAATATTTCTGCATCGGTAGGAGCAAATTATACATTCAGGAAAAATGATATAACCGGAGAAAACGGCTACACTGGCATTGAAGCAGGCGTGTATTTCTTCGGAGGAATGATGGGCTTTCAGTTCGTAAAAAACTTTAATAACAATAATAATTTCTCAGTATCACTTTACCTTAAATATTTTTGATGAATAAGAAGCCGTTATACATATTCCTGATGATTCTTTCACTTTCCGTTTCGGGGTGCTGGGTTACTCGTATTGCTGTTAATAGTATTGAGGATTCTATTTTTGATGAACCAAGGAAAGTGAAAAAGATTAACAACCCTGTTCTTGACAGCGTCAAGATTGCCGTGCTCTGGGCAGGTCACTCCACTTCGCTTGTACAACTTTATGATAAAGTAATTATTTTCGACCCGTTCTTCAATAAAAGATTCAGCGGTCTTATGCTTAGAAAAACAGAACTCGGACTTTATGTTGACAGCCTGAAAAAACTTGACGCTATTTTAGTTTCTCATCCTCATATCGATCATCTGAGTTTTTCGTCAATTGATATACTTGCCGATAAGTTTCCAAACGCAAAGCTTGTTTTTCCGAAAGGCGTTGAATACTATCTGCCCGGTTATAATCTCGATATGGTAAGACTTGATGCCGCCGACACAAAATTTAAAAGATTTATTGGCGAATCGGTATACGTTGATGGAATGAAAGTTACTCCTGTCTTTGCTTATCATTTTGGCGGACGTTATGGGTTTGATACTTATTCGTGGCTCGAAGAAGGTGTGACGGGTTACATAGTCGAATATAAAGATGTCAGCGTTTACTATTCCGGTGACACAGGTTATTATGATAAGGCATTTAAGGAAATTGGGAAAAACTTCAGGATAAACGTCGCTATAATACCTATCGGCCCCTGCAGGAATTGCGATTCAATAGGTTTCAGGTTTCATACTTCTTCAATCGAAGCGCTTGAATTGTTTAAAGATTTAAATGCCGACTTTATGATTCCCGTTCATTATGGTGCACCAAAATATTTTACTGATGAAAACAAACCACTTGACGTAATGAATCAATTGCTGAACGATTCCACTTATGCGTTCCGTGACCTCCGTGATAAAGTCATTACGTTAAAAGTCGGCGAACAAAAAGCCTGGAAATAAAAAAGGTCTCTGCTGTTAACAGAAACCTTTTTCAACTCTTTCATTCAGCATCTTTCCACACTGCCATTCCTGCATGTTTTTAGCAGGAAACGTTCTTTGTACAGCGAAGCTAATCTCTTCTAATATATTCATTATTAAATATCTATAAATTAAATCCTGTAATATCTTAATCGGAGAACATCAAGGTTCATCTCTTAAATTTAAAATTTGAAATTTCAAATTTTAAATTTAGAAAGGCATATCATCACCTGCGACTAAATCATCAGGTGGTTCTGCACTTTTGCTGGCAGATGATGCAGATGAACCAGAACCTTCTCCTTCAAGTTTCCAGGCTACTAACGAATTAAAGTAAACGGTTTTACCTTCCGGATTCGTCCATTCTCTTCCGTTTAGGTTAAAATAAATTTTCACTGTATCACCCTCGCCGTACTTGTCAATGAGCGAGCATTTATCTTTTAACAACTGAAAAGTTATGTACTGCGGGAACTGATCGCTCGAGTCATCTATAATTACGAACTCTCTTTTTGTAAAGTTGTTCTTGAATTCCTGTACCGGGAATACTTTGTGAATTTTTCCTGTTATGTCCATTTATGTTTTTAAATTAATTTATATTAAATCAAATTTTGCCGTGAAATGCTTTAAGAACTTTGGTTCTTCTACTATCTTCACGCCTCGTATCTTATCTTTCTTCTTGCTTATTTCTATTAAAACTTCTGCTACGTAATCTATATGGCTCTGTGTATAAACACGTCTTGGAATCGCAAGCCTCACAAGCTCCATATCTCCCGGGATGAGCTTCCCTTTTTCGTCATACTTACCGAACATAACGCTTCCTATTTCAACAGCTCTAATCCCGCCCAGTTTGTAGAGTTCTATAACCAGTGCCTGTCCCGGATACTGCTCAACAGGAATGTTAGGAAGAAAACTCTTGGCATCAAGATAGATTGCGTGTCCTCCAACTGGTTTTATGAAAGGAATACCATTAGCTTCAAGTTTATCACCGAGATATTTTGAGGAATGTATCCTGTAATGCAGGTAACTCTCGTCAAGGATTTCTTCAAGACCCTGCGCAATCGCTGCCATATCACGTCCCGCAAGACCTCCGTATGTTTCGTATCCTTCCGTAATAATCAAAAGATTTTTGCAGTTCTGATACCAGTCTTCATTATTCATGGAAAGAAATCCGCCGATGTTTGCAAACGCATCTTTCTTCGCTGACATTGTGCATCCGTCTGCATACGAAAACATCTCATTGCAGATTTCAAGTATTTCTTTGTTCTCGTAACCTTTTTCTCTTATCTTTATAAAATATGCATTCTCTGCAAACCTGCACGCATCAATGAAGAACGGAATCTTGTATTCCTTGCAAATCTTGCTTACTTCACGAATGTTTTCCATTGAAACGGGCTGACCACCGCCTGCATTGTTCGTAATCGTATGCATACAAACAGGAATATTCTTCGCACCAACTTTTTCTATAAAAGCCCGCAGCTTTTTCGTGTCCATATTACCTTTGAACGGATGTATTAAACCGGGCTGTTTTCCTTCTTCGATTACAAGGTCAACTGCTTCGCCGCCGTTAAACTCAATGTTTGCACGTGTAGTGTCAAAATGGTTATTACTCGGAATGTACTTTCCTTTTCCTGAATTAACAAACCTGCCGTCTTTATCGACATCGCTGAGTAAAAAAGTAAACAGAATTCTTTCTGCTGCTCGTCCCTGATGAACCGGGATACAGTGCTTAAATCCGAATATCTTTTTGGTCACTTCTTCAAACTTGAAATACGATTTCGAGCCCGCATACGATTCGTCACCGTCCATCATTGCAGCCCACTGCTTTGAACTCATTGCAGATGTTCCGCTGTCAGTTAGGAGGTCTATCAGCACATCTTCCGCAGGAATTAAAAACGGATTGTAATGCGCTTTCTTTATAATCTCTTCTCTTTGCTCAACAGTAGTTGTCTTAACGGCTTCAACAGACTTTATTCTGAACGGCTCAATTATGGTTTTCATTATCTTATGTTAATTTATATTGAATGACTAATTTACAAAAAAACTTCAATAGAGTTAATTCATAAATTAAGTATTTTATGACACAGAACTCATCCCACAAACAGCACGAATTAGCACAAAGAGGAAGAATAAGACAACCTTCAGGATTATGATTCTTGCTTACTGCAAGCATAGAAATCTTTAATTTACTCTGATTATTAACTATTTCGTATTTAATATGTATATTTTATTTTTGATATTTAATATTTGATTTATCTCTTAGTAAAGCATAATTATTTGTATTACAATATTATTTTAATATTATTATAATCTAAGCAACATAACAATCGAGGAGTAATTATTATGAATAATTCATTCAATAACCTGAAAATTAATTTAGAAAACACGCATCCTTTTATTACCGAATCCGATATTAATTCAGTTAAAAAAGAAACCGAGAAATGTTATAACGAACTTCTTAACCTATCCGGGAAAGGTAATGAGTTTCTGGGATGGCTGGACCTGCCGTCGGTTATTACCAGGGAAGAGATTAAACTGATTGAAGATACAGCATATTATTTAAGGAGAAAATCTGACGTAATTGTTGTTGTTGGTATCGGCGGTTCTTATCTCGGTGCACGTGCTGTGATTGAAGCGCTTCAGCATTCCTTTAAGCATTTGCTTAAAAAGGGTGAGAACTCTCCGCAGGTTTTATTCGCCGGACAGAATATGGGCGAGGATTATCTTGCAGATTTGCTTGAAGTTCTTGAGGATAAAAAATTCTCCGTTGTCGTGATTTCAAAATCAGGTACAACCACTGAACCTGCAATAGCATTCAGGCTTCTGAAAAATCTTCTTGAGAAGAAATACGGTAATGAAGTTGCCGCTAACAGAATCGTTGCAATCACTGATAAACAAAAAGGTGCGCTTAAGAAACTTGCTGATAAGGAAGGGTATAAGTCTTTTGTTATCCCCGATGATGTCGGCGGAAGGTTCTCTGTGCTGTCGCCTGTCGGGCTTCTGCCGATTGCCTGTGCGGGGTTTGACGTAAAAGAAATTTTGAAGGGTGCGGAGGATATGGAAACTGCGCTAAAGGGAAAAGAAGGTTTTGATTCAAATCCTGCGATGAAGTATGCTGCATTTCGTAACCTGCTTTACAGAAAAGGCAAGACGACCGAAATTCTCACGAGTTTCACACCATCGCTTTATTACATTATTGAATGGTGGAAACAGCTTTACGGTGAAAGCGAAGGCAAGGAAGGGAAAGGTATATTTCCTGCGGGGACAATATTCTCAACTGACCTTCATTCGATGGGGCAGTATATTCAGGACGGTGTGAGAAATATATTCGAAACAAACCTCTGGGTTGAGAAAACAAAGAAGACTTTAACGATTCCTGAAGATGAGTCAAATCTTGATGAACTTAACTATATTGCAGGAAAGAATATTAATTATGTTAATGAGAAAGCTATGCTTGGAACGATGCAGGCGCATAAGGACGGGGGAGTACCGTCGTTGACGATTACTTTGACAGAACTTAATGAAAGAAATCTCGGCGGACTTGTTTACTTCTTTGAGTTTGCGTGTGCGATAAGCGGTTATATGCTTGGGGTTAATCCGTTCGACCAGCCGGGTGTGGAAGCTTATAAGAAGAACATGTTTAAATTGCTTGGAAAATAACAATATTTAAAATACTAATTTTACAATGCTCTGTGTTCTCTGTGAGCTCTGTGGTGAATTATTATAAAATTAAGTCTGTAAATTACATTTTAATATATGAAAAGAATCTTTTTGATATTTATACTGCTTTCAACTGTAAGTTTATACTCGCAGGTATTTGCGCCTGAAGAGTTACAGATTATAAAGCTGCAGGATGAGAGAACGTTTGGAAAAGACAACGAGTTGATAAACTATCTTGAGGACAGAAATAATGCTGTTGTAATCCGTGCTTTATGGGCAATTGGTAACGTTGGTAAAGAAGAAGGTGTAAGGTTTGTTTCCGAAAAACTCTTTTCAAGCCGTACTGATGAAATCAGAGTTGCTGCTGCATACTCGCTTGGTTTGCTTTCGTTCGATGAATCAAGGAAAGCTTTGATGGAAGCACTGACAACGGAGAAGAATGAAAACGTTTTATCTGAAATTTTGAACTCACTCGGATACGTTGGCAATAAAGATAATTATGATGAAGTTGTATCGTATAAACCAGAAACCGATAATGTCCGCACGGCACTTGCATTTTCTATTGCTCGGTTCGCAAGAAGGAATATAAAATCTGATAAAGGTGTTGAAAAGTTGATAGTGCTGGCTTCTTTTAACTATGAAAAGACTTCTCGCGTAGTTTCTTATGCACTTGCAAATATGAGAAGTAAAGAACTTCTCATCCCCGCAAAAGAATTGATTTCCACGTTGGTTAAATCTGGCAATGCCGATACACGTATGTGGTCATATCTTGCAAACGGATATATGGCAGGAATCGAAGATGTAAAGAATATTACTGACGCTTATGAAAAGGAAACTGTCTGGCAGGTTAAAACTAATATGCTGAACTCGTTACAGACCATAAATCGTTTTAATCCTGAACTGTCTGAGAACAAAATGCTTTCGGAATTCCTCGTGAATAAAGGTCAGGGCGAAGACGTTTATCTTGCAACGACGGCTTTAAAAGTGCTTGGCAATGTATTTAAGTCTTCAAAAAACGAATCCCTGAAAAATGATTTACTTCCTCAGCTTGAATGGTTTTTAATTAAAGGTAAGGCTGTAGATATTCCTGTTATAGCAGAAGCAGTTAACGCGATGGGGATGATATATAAGGATAAAGTAAAGGATGAACTGATAACTTACTATAAAGATGTTGAGGGGTTTGAGCTTAAGGAAGCAGTGGTGTCTTCTTTTAAATATTTTGATGATGCGTCTGTATACAATAACCTGCGCGATTTGATAACGAAGACTGTTCAGGATTATGTGGATAAGAACAAGATCGAATCTGGTGATATGATTGCAGGTAAAGAGTTAAACGGACTTTACCGCTCATTTGTTGAAACACTCGGAGAGTTGAAATACAAAGCGAATGAGAAAGATATAAACACTATGCGTTTAATCTTCTCTGAATTTGTGAGCTCCAAAGACCCTTCAATTATTGATGTATGTTTAACATCATTAAGCGACAGCATATACATAAATCAGCTTTCGGAAACCCGTATAATCATTGCTCTGGATTATCAGGATCTGATCTACCCAAAAGACAAAGAAGCTATGCGCCTGATTATCAGAGCACTGGGAAATCTCGGAGCAGCTAACAGTACCGACCTGTTGAAAAAAGGACTGCAAAGCACGGACTATGAAATAGCAAAGGAATCTGCCGACGCACTTAAGAAAATAACAGGTAAGGAGTTTACTTTTACTGCAAAGAAGAAATATTTTATGAACCTGAACGAAATTAACTCGCTCGATAAAAATTCTTTTGCATTATTGAAGACAAACCAGGGTAATATAAAACTTAAGCTGTATCCGTATTATGCACCTTTTTCAGTTATGAATTTTGTTTCTCTTGCCGAGAAGGGATTTTATAATAATACAGTTTTTCATCGCGTGATTCCGAACTTTGTAATTCAGGGTGGCGACCCCCTAAATAACGGCTGGGGCGGACCCGAGTATTCAATTCGTTCAGAGTTTGCACCCCTGCATTATGAGAGGGGAATCCTCGGAATGGCGTCGGATGGTAAAGACACAGAAGGAAGCCAGTTGTTCATAACGCATTCTCCGTTTTATCATTTGGATAACTCGTACACAATATTCGGTGAAGTAGTTGAGGGAATGGATGTTGTTGATAAGATATATCTGGGAGATGTGCTTGAAAGTGTAACCATATTGTCGCAGTAGAAAAATTAATAAATTGAATTTACAATTAGTTAATCCTAATTTTGAAACTACACACCTGAAATATCTGTTTAGTATATTGATGGTAAAATTAAACACATAATGGAGATTAAACATGTTAACAAAAAAACTTGAAGACGCAATAAACGCACAAATCAATAAAGAACTTTATTCGGCCTATTTCTATCTTGGTATGTCTGCATACTGCAATTCGTTAGACCTGGATGGTTTTACAAACTTCTTTCACGTTCAGTATCAGGAAGAAACATTTCACGGAATGAAAATGTATAACTATTTGCTCGAAAGAGGCGGCAACGTTAAATTATCACAAATCGATACACCTCCGCAAGATTTCAAATCACCTCTCGATGTGTTTCAACAGACACTCGAGCACGAAAAGATTGTTACAAAATCTATTAATGACCTTATGGACTTAGCTCTTAAGGAAAACGATCATGCAACCATAAGTTTCCTGAAATGGTATGTGGACGAACAAGTAGAAGAAGAATCAACAATCAATAAGCTTGTTAATAAAATGAGACTTATCGGTGATAACGTCGGTGGTTTGTTTATTATCGATTCTGAGTTGAAGGCAAGAGTTTTCACTCCACCTGCAACAGCATAATAATAGATTTCTAAAACGAAAAAGGCTGATATCATCAGCCTTTTTTGTTGTATTAAATTTAAAATCGTTATCTCTATAAATTTGCAATTTCAAATTTACAATTTTAAATAAACTTGTGTCCTTTGTGACTTAGTGGTGAATGTTTTTATCTTTAAATTTGCAATTTCAAATTTACAATTTCAAATAGGTTAGCATCCCTCTTTCTTCTTTTTCGGTGCTCCGTCTGGCGCCTTATTCCCTGACTGATTGTCAAGTTTCGGCATTTCCATCTTTGGAGTTTCTGTCTTCACGTCCGCTGTACCGCCAACCGAAGGTGTTCCTCCGAAAAACTTCGACACTTCCTTTGTCTTCTCAAATTTCGCAATCTGTTCGGGCGTCGCTGTTTCAGAAAGTTTTGGGAATAAAATCTGGTCTTTCCAGTCCTCAAGCCCGCCGAATAAAATGTAAACACCCTTATAACCTTTTGCCTTTAGCAGCATCCATGCCTGTGCTGAGTGAATTCCGCCCTCAGAATAAAGTACAATCTTTTCCGTCTTCGGAATGTTTGTTTTCTCAAGTGCAGTTAAAGTTATGTTCTCGGAATTCGGAATGTGGTATTCATTGTATTCCTGTTCTGTTCTTAAATCTATTAATTTAAAATCCATCTTCGTCTGTATTATCCAGTCTGCAAGGTCCTGAACTGATACGTGGTCAACCTTACCCTCAACAATCATTCCAAGTTCGGTTGTGTTCATCGAGACTAAATTTCCTTTGTAAGGATTTCCGAGAAATAAACCAATGAATGCCAGCCCGATAGCTATAAATGCCAGTTTCTTGTTTAATGTTAAGTTCTTCATTTCTTTGCCTCCGCTTTTTTAGCCATATTCTTTTCACCCCACTCTGCGGCAACAAAAGCACCCACTGCCATCAGCACTACAAGAAATACAACAACACCATAAGGTAAGTTAAAGAACTGAGGAAGTGTTACCTGTCCCATCAGAGTTGAATTGTAAAACCCGTTTACTAATGGAAATACTTCTCCAAATCCGAAAATCCCAAACACTACTCCAAGCAGATAAACAATTCCATCTATTCTGCCAGTTGCAGCCGAGACACAAGACGTTCCGGGACAGTAACCACCAATCACAAAACCGAAACCGAGCAGTAATCCGCCAACTACCTGAGGCATTATGTTAGTCGGTGTCAGGTATACCATAGATAAATCCATCCAGCCTATTATGCTCAGATAATAAACTCCAAGCATTGCAGTAACGATTGCAGTAAACATCACTTTCAACACTGTCATATCAGTAAAGTAAAACTGTGCCGCAAGTTTTCTCGCACTTCCGAACCCGGCTCTCTCAAGAAAGAAACCAAATCCGATGCCGATTATAAAAGCAACTATTAAACTCACTTCTTCGCCGAACATTCCATACTTAAAGAAAGGTAAATTCATAACCATTGCCTCCTCATAAAATAAGCCAGTGCATAGGCACCCGCAAAGACACACATCATAAATGCCCAGCTTCCTAAATTAAGTACAGAGCCTCCCGTTAATGCCTGTCCGCTTGTACAGCCTCTCGCAAGTTTTGCACCGACTCCCATCAGTGCACCGCCTACGAACGCAAAGATTAATCTCTTTTTATCTGTTATGTTCGGGCCTTTTTCAATCTTCTTTTTAATCCTGCCTCCAAGCGCTCCCGATATAAACCCGCCTACAAAAACTCCAAGCACTTCAAATACCAGCCAGTCTTTTAAAGGATTCTTTGAGCCGTCCCCTAAGTACTCACCGTAAAACTCATTTGCCTTTGTGTGTGTAGGTGCAACTTTTTCCATCACGTATGCAACTCCCGATGAAAATGCTCCCGAAGCACCAAGCCCTCTTCCCATTATCACGAATGATAACAGTAAAACCAGTCCTAACCCAATTCCCGATAAATACGGGTTCCAGTAAGGTTTAGGAACGGAAACAGATTTTTTCTCTGCATCCGGTGTTTGAACTAATGTTGACATTAATTTTGCCTCTTTAAAAATTATAAAATTAATTTTATTCTAATCCTATTACCTTTGTCCAGTGACTTAAAAGCCCTGCGTTGACAATCACAAACCTTAAAATTAAACCTCCAACTATCACAAGTATTGGCGCAACTATAGTATGCTTTATTCTGTGTGACACTGCTAAAGACTGTATGAACAAAGGAACTAAAAGCCCAAGCCCTACTACAAACACCCAGAAACCTGCCGCATACGGTCCCGTCAGTATAATCTTCACTGCATTTATATGTGCCTGAGTCGAACTTAAAAGGTTAATTATAAACAACCCGAGTATTACCAGTTCAAACAATATGAATAAATTGTCTGCTCTTGCCAGTACTCCGCTTTCTTCTTCATCCTTTGCAATCATAT
>CAIUQV010000449.1 GCA_903901375.1 uncultured Ignavibacteriota bacterium | reverse complement strand
GTATTTAACGCAATTGTGGTTTACGTAATGTTTAAAGATGAAGCAGAGCTTAATGGAAATGAAAATAACCTATGGCCTTTAAATACTACTACAGGACCATCATATAAAGGAACAATGCTTGCTACATCAAAGAATAGCATAACAGACTGGTGGAATGCATACAATCCAAATACACAAACCATCTCATCGTGGTTCTGCGAAGTTTCAAGAGGAACAATGCACGTAGTAGGAGATGAATTTTTTGTAAAATTAGACGAAGATACGGCTTATTATCAATCACCCGGTAGAGGTGAGAGTGAGGTGAACAGAGAGATTTATTCAAAGCTAAATAGCCAAGGAATTAATTGGTCTAAATATGATCAATGGGAATATCATTCAGACGGTACAATAACAAATAATCAAGATGGTGTTATAGATATGATATACAAGGTTCACAGGTATAAATATTCAGGGATATTTTCGGAAGGCGATGCCTCCGGATTTTGCTATTTGGGTATGGCAAAGAATGAAATGCATTACCTTGTTGATTCATATAATCAAAAATATGTTTATGGAGGTTTCCCGAATTATACAACAGGGGAAATGAAAGGTTCTGGGCTTACTTTGGCTGGTAATAAAACATCCGGAATTTTAACAAAAGGTGGTGTATATGGGAGAATATGGCACGAGCACGGTCATTATACTTACGGTACAGTTCACGGCAGAATAGGCGTAATGGGGGAAGATGTATGGGATCCGTTTATGTGTCT
The DNA here is from genome assembly GCA_903901375.1 of uncultured Ignavibacteriota bacterium. GTDB lineage: Bacteria > Bacteroidota > Ignavibacteria > Tepidaquicellales > Tepidaquicellaceae > CAIKZJ01. Next base: position 1,041 of record CAIUQV010000449.1, on the reverse strand, counting down.
TACAGAGAAGATACACATCGGTTATGAAACACCATATTATTCAAACGTAGCATATGAAGAGAAGATATTGGGCGACATTTCCGGACGAAGTACAAGTAATCCATCTTCAATTAGAGTCCAATTGACAAGTGGTGAAATATTAATTGGAAACAGGAATAAAATTTCAAATTGGGATAGACCAATGTTAGGTGACACTGCGTATGGAGATTTTATGAGGGAAACAAATTATGGTCAAGGAATATACTTTTATCATATAAGTGGTTTGGGATATCCTGGCAGCATTTTAGAAGATATTGAATGTTCTGATGGATTATGGAACTGGGTTCAGGATGGGTATGCAGCCCCGGATTGGGATGTGAATAACCCATGGCTTCCGGTATTGAAAAGAACCAATCCTGTAAGAGATAAGAATGACAATGGTTGGGGGGTAAATGTCAATCAGGACCCAAACACTGCAAAAGACGGATTAACGATAAGGGGAACTACGACCAGTACTACCAGTCCTGTTGGTCAAAAATGGTTTTCAATAGGCAAAAAGAAAACTTCAAATTCAGATGGTATAGATAGAATCTTTGCTAATGATGAAGAAAACTGGACTTCAAGAGAAAATCAAATTGACAGATGGGATGCCTGGACTAAAGGTGAAATATTTTCACGATATTCCAGTCCAAGCACCATGACATATAATGATGAAAACTCGGGAGTATTTATATGGATAAAAGATTTTGATAATTCAACGAAGCAAGCCACAATAAGGATATACAGAGATGCAGCATTATATCCAAACAACGGTTGGACTGAATCAGATATTCTTGAGGCAACTCCACCATCTAAACCGATGGGTATAAAAACAAGTTATGAATTTGAACCAAACACAACTATCTGTCATCCTAAAATTACCTGGAGTCAGAATACAGAACCGGATATGGTAAATGATAATGGTGAAAAAAGATACATAGTATATCGTGCGGTAACGGACAACATTACACAGTTACCTACAAATTATTATGTGAGAGCTATTGTGGACATTGATGCTAACTT
>CAIUQV010000448.1 GCA_903901375.1 uncultured Ignavibacteriota bacterium | reverse complement strand
CTCCTAAGCAATTCCCTTTTATTCCTGTTTTAATTCCTGACTCCTAAATTCTAACTCCTAAATTCTAACTCCTAACTCCTAAATTCTAACTCCTAAATTCTAACTCCTAATTCTTATCTCCTAGCTCCTGACTCCTTGCTCTTAATTCTTAATTCTTAATTCTTAACTCATAATTTATAATTATCTTACCCCCTCTTAATCACCAGTCTTACAGTTGTACCTTCTTTATCTGTCGTACACTCATATCCGTCAGTAAGCTTTTTCATAATAAACACACCTCTGCCGTGTTCTTTATGCAGGTTTTCAGATTCCGTCGGATCGGGAAGTTTATTCAGATTAAACCCCTCGCCTTCATCTTTAATAACTACTTCAAGTGAATCATCGTATTCAAAAATATCAACAAGCACTTTTTTTGAAAGGTCTTCCTTATTACCATGAACGATCGCATTAACAAGAGCTTCCGAAACGGCAATGTTGAAATTTATAAACTTTTCCTGATTAATTCCATAAAACCCGTTTAGAGTAAACAATAAACCCTCCAGTTTACTTATTTCACTCCGTCTGCTTTGTAGTATTAAACTTCCTTTCAGCAAATATTAACTATTGTACATTATATAAACGTATAAAATATTTAATTAATCTAACTTTTTAAATACCTTAATAACATTAATTATTAATTTCTTTCCTGCCCGGTTTATACCATATCCGGGAAATTTTTCAGAAATTTGCCCTTCACAAAAGATTTTCGAAGAAGGAAACCTCTATTGGTTCAAACAAGAATGTTTGAACTACATTAAAAACAATCATAAATTCCACAACACCTTTATCACCAGATTATTTGACGTACTCACATCGGGATTATCACTCGTTTCAAGTTTATCTATTCCGCCAAGTATATATATACTCGAATTATTTATTATATTCATAACTACTCCTGCATAAGGACCATAAGTACTCTGTGTCCTTTTCAGTATCTTCACATTCTTGTCATACGTATAATATCTTCTAATGTAATGCCTGAACCCTGCATAAAGCCTTATAAAATTTTTTACGTCATAATTCAGACTGCTGCCGAAAGTCCTTTCATCATAAAAAGCAAGAGGTTTAACTGAGAACTTATCGTTATTAAACATTCCCTGCTCGTACAGTTTCAGCTCACCGAACAATCCCCATATAAACTTCTTTGAGATATTAATATCAGTCGAATCTGCAAGATACAGCTGTCTGAAAGAAAAACTCTGTACCTGAGATATTATATCTTCATACTTATAAACCGTATAGTTTGCCAGAACCTGAAAAAAGTTCTTTGTAGAAACACCTTCTGCAGGATTAAACACGCTGTACGAATTCAGCTTGTAAACACTGTTTTTGTTGTTGTTTGAACTTTTCTCTTTGAAGATATAATTTAATACCGAAGAATTATATTCAAAAGATGTTTCCACAAAAAAATTCTTAAAGTTATAATACCTGTGTGATACCATTCCGTTCAGAAGCAATTCGTCCCTGTCGTCATAATTCAGTTCACTGTTTGTATCATACCTCAGCAAAGACGAAGCACCCTGCAGCTTTATCGTATTCGTATTCGAAGCATAAAGAAGTACTTCAAGGTATGCAGTTGAGGTTTTACTGTTATTGTTCTTGTCTTTTTCTATTCTTTCGAGTTCACTCTTCTGCTGTGCTGCAAGATTATCAATGTTTTCCGGAGTATGGTCTTCCGCTCTTTCGGTATAAGAAACGTTAAACCTCGTGGAAAGAAAGTTCAGCCTGTACTCAAGTTCGAAACCTGCCCGTAAAAGATTTTCCTTAATATTATTATCATAAACATTTTCAGTGATTATGCTGGAAGTAACAGGTTTGTACTTATAGCCGTTATTTATATTCTTGAAGAAAAACATGCCGTCTGCTTTCACCTTTAAATTACGGCTGAAACTATAATCCAGATTATCACTCAGCATCAGATAATCTTCACTCCTCGTCTGAATATTATTGTTAACTTTATAACTGTTTATTATAGACTGTGTTGCAGGTGTAAAAAAATCTGTTCTTACGGAAAAAGCCCTCAGTACGCCTGTGTTTGCGGCATTCACGGAAAAATACTTATCAACCTTTGTATTAACCTCATAACTGTGATTTGTTCGTTCAGAAAATTTATCGAGCGACAGGTACAGTCTGCCCGAAGAAATAAAATCAGAAATATTAATGTTATTAGCATAAGATTCCACCATTCCGGAAAAACCCGTACTGTATACACCAACCTGCTTTTCATCTTTAATACCAAACTTCGAATAAACATTAAACTTATCCAGCGGCAGATAATCAAATGACGAGAAATAAAAATTTGAATAACCGCTGTTTAAGTCGAGAGTCTGGTTTGTGGAAACAAGCTTGCTTGAAGCTCCCGCACCCGTATAAAATTTCGGTAGGAGGTTGTAGTCAGTCTTGACTT
>CAIUQV010000447.1 GCA_903901375.1 uncultured Ignavibacteriota bacterium | reverse complement strand
ACTTGCATTCAGCTCTACCGTATGGTATCCTGCCTGCCTCGGTTCATTAACAAGTGTCTTTACTTCTCTGCCAGTCATATCATAAACAACCATAAATACTTTGCTGTCGAACGGCAATGAGAAATCAATCTTCGTTGTCGGGTTAAACGGATTCGGATAGTTCTGCGAAATTTCATAGTTCTTTGGAACGCCTACTTCTACTGTACCGTCAAGTGAATAGTATTCAAAATTTCCGTTGTTGTCTATTTGCTTAAGTCTGTATTGATATTTTCCTGTATTCAATTTCATATCACTGAAATTATAAGTTGTCGGAGTGTTCTTTGTCCCGTTTCCGGCAACGAATCCAACTTTCGACCACGAACCGTCTAAGGATTTTCTTTCTACATTAAATCCTGAATTATTAGTTTCTGTCGAAGTTACCCATTTAAGTCCTACGTTTCTACCTGACACATTTGAAGTAAATGACTGTAGTGATACAGGCATTGCACTTTCCTGACCGCCTGTAAATTTACTAAACCCTGTTGTTGTACCAACTATCTGATGGTCAGTAGCGTTTACTTTTAGTAATATATACCATGCACCTGAACTGTATCTGCCACCCCACAAATCTGATTCGTTTGGTGCAGAACCGGCTATATCAGAAGCTAAATACTGGAAATTTAATTCACAGTTGAAACTGCTGATATTGCTCTGATTCACTTCCCAATAACGGTTAAGAAATACTACTGTACTATTATTTTCAGTCAATTTTGAGTTTGTTACTTTTACACCTGCATAAGCACCTGAACCATATGTTCCTGATGTGAAGTTCAAAGTTGATGGTGTATAGTTTCCGGCTATATCACCTATAGGATACGTAAGTGTACTGTTTGCAGTTATCTCCTTTTGTAATTCACCTGTACCATTTGTGACAATCATATTTGAAGAACCAAAAGTTCCTGTTAATGAACCACCCGAAAGAATTTTCAGATTCTTATCACCAAGTGTGATTTTTCCGGACGTTAAAGCACACGTGTTTGACACTGATACATTATTTGTTAACGTTACACCGTTTGAATTGTTGATTGTTAAAGAATTTACTGAACTCGGAAGTCCATCGCCAGTGTATTGTGCTGTTGAACCAACAAATTCATACTTACCGCCTGTACTGTATGTTCTGATTGCAGTTCTAACGTTTCCTGCTGTACTCGAAGCAGTTATACCGTTTGAAGAGCAGATTTTTATCGTACCGCCGCTGTTTAGATCGAATGTACCTGTGATTCCATCAAGATACTTTGCATTGCAAATTAAGATTGCTCCTGATTTTACATCAGCAATACCTGTAACAGTATAATTATTTGATAATAAAGTACCTGCAGTATTACTAATTGTAAGGTTTCTAATGGTAGTTGGTAATCCATTACCCGTATATTGTGAGTTCGAACCTGTATATTCATAATCTGCACCTGTTCCGAAAGTCCTGGTGGTTGTTTGTACGTGACCCGTGGAACCTGAAGAAGTAATCCCGTCTGGACTGTCAATCTTAATCTTTGCACCATCTGTTAAATTAAAAGTAGTACCTGTAATTGTCTTACCGTTAAATACTAACATACCTGATTGTACGTTTGCTGTATTTGTAACAGCAACGTTATTTGTCAATGTTACACCTACACCATTTGAAACTACACCGGAATTATTAAAGGTTAAATTATTAACAGTTGAAGGGAGAGCATTTCCTGTAACCTGAGATGTTGTTCCATTATACTCATAGTTTGCGGATGTACTAAAAGTTCTTGTTGTTGTTTGTATATTTCCGAAATCACCGGTTGATACAATACCGTCCGGGCTGCCAATTTTAATCGTGGCACCACTTGCAACAACAAAAGCACCTTTGTAAGCATCGGTTCTTATTACACTCCCTCCTAAATCCACTGTGCTTCCGTTAACAACATTAATGGTTGAGGTATATGAATTACTTTGAGATT
>CAIUQV010000446.1 GCA_903901375.1 uncultured Ignavibacteriota bacterium | reverse complement strand
GGTTCAAATTACTGGCCTCCACTTTATCGTTATCGAACAGAATAAGCGTTCCCAGGCCTATTAAAGCCAAATCTACAGCAATCCAGTTACCAATGCCGCCTAAGCCCACAACCACAGCAGAATGCTCGCTAAAATCGCCTACAAGCCCTTTCTGGCGGTTGTTTATATCTTCCAGCACCATTGATGTTACGTTCCCGTTGCTTTCCATTTGCTATCGTCCTTTCTTGTTTTAAAGTTTATGCTAGGGGTATAATAGCATGAGTCCAGATGAACAATCTCATAACAGGTCTGAATCTCATTTAATAGATCCAGCAGGTCCTGAGTATTGTCTAAGGGAATGTTACGCTCTTCAAAAGTCCCGTTGCAAGCTGTTCCCATAGATGCTTTATCAGCATTTGGGTGTTGACCATCTGTTGCTAGTAATATTGTGCCATATGTTATCTGAGGATGAAGTATATTTATATAGATTCCTTTTAATGAACATACCGGTTCTTCGTATTCCTTAACTATACCTTTATCTGTGTATCCTTCTGTAATCTCAAACGGAGGATTATAATACTTATAGGCATAGACTCCGGTTTCTTTCATCAATAGTATCCAGCCTGCCTTACTTATGGTCTTTACAATATCAAGCAGGGCGTTTCCGATTACTTCTGATTTATATATCTTTTCGAGTTTAAGACTTTCAGACTGGTAAAGGTCGTTGACTTTATCAATGGCTGTTTTCAATTCATCACGAAATATTGCTTTTAATTGTTTTAGGCTTTGAATAAATTCAATCTCAGATTCAAGCACAACTTCCTTCACTAACACTTTTTCCTGACGTGATTTCAGTAGCCTGTCGTTCAGGTCCTTGAACTTCATTTCCTTTGCTAATATGTTTTTAAGTGAATCCGATGCTAAAGATAGTTTCAGATTATCGTCTTCAGATTTATTCGCATTCACACGTCTGAAAAAATCTTCATTGATTCCCGGTGGATTTATATTTTCCATATTTTATATTTTTGTTTTACGAATAAGGGGAAACACCCAGTGGTTCAAGTGTTCCCCCTTTTGAATTAAAATTTTCCAGTCGTGTCTTTTTAGGCCGCGACATTAAAGCGAATCAATGATAAATCTCCGGTGAAGTTGCCGCTCTCGATATCGCTCGGACTGAGGTTTGTATTTTCGCCGTCGTAGATATCAAACTTGCTGATACCGTTGTCTCTTGCTATGGCCTTGAGTTTTTCAACTAAGCCTAAGCCGGTGATGTTTGTTACATCATAATTATTTCCGTTGCACTTAACGTGCGTTTTACTTTCGGATGCATTACCCTCTGTATTCCATGCCATGGTGATGGATTCCTTTCTTTTAAGTTTTTGGGTTTATAAATAGTGTTGGGAAAATCTTTTTTAAAGCTGAGGTAGTTCTGCTAAGAAATAATCCGGAACGCTTGAGAATGGGGTGTTGTTTGAATTGCTGTTGTTGCCGTGAGGTGGAGTGACGTCTTCTTCTTCGAGTTCGCATTCCATGTCACTATACTGATATTCAGTGTCACCGGAATCATCGCTATCGTCATAATCTTCCGAATATCTGTTCTCACATTCATAAGCTAAATCCATTGCTTCTTCTTCATCCTCTGCATAGACATAGCAGGAGAGTGTACCGTACCTTACATAATTATATGGAATTTTTACGTAATACTTGTTCATGCTACTTTGGATTTAATTTGAGGAATAGTGGATTCAGTTGTTATTGGTTTATCTTCTACTTTCTCCGCTAAATGCGAGCGTAGGATTTCGTTGACATATTTCGTCATCGGTTTCTTCTCGGATTTTGCGAGTTTATATAATTGAGGGATTAATTCCTCTGATACTTTGGGTGAATACATATTTGGGAGCCTCCTTTCTGTTTTTTTGGTTGGAAAAGACGGATAGTCTTTTCTTGAGGATATTATACCAGAAAATTAAATTAGAGAAGTATTTTTTAAATGGTAAGTATAAAAGATATGAATTTTTAAAAAATAATTTTAAAGTTAATACAGATTCAAATCTTCATTTGTTAATTCGTAATCTTCAAACATAACTAAAGGAAGATTACTTATTTCGTCAAATGCCAGTTCATTGTCTATTTTTTCAAAGGACCAATATGCTATTATTCCGTTTTTAGTTTCTGAAAATATTTCTTC
>CAIUQV010000445.1 GCA_903901375.1 uncultured Ignavibacteriota bacterium | reverse complement strand
TACCGTTGTTTCTGGTATGGATAATGACAACTATTATATTTGAGTTTTACAGGGATTGCGAGCCACTCAATATGCTAAGGGTTGAAGGTTTCAGTGCAGGAAAATTCCTTGGTGTAAAAATATTCCGGCATTTATTTCTTTATGCCGTGATGTTTCTTCCTGCGGTCCTGATAAATTCAGCTTTTAATCCGGAGACTCTGTATATCAATGTGATGTTTATGGTTGTTCAGTTTACAGTGATTGCTCTTGCTGTGCTGATGAAGTACAGGATTTATACTCCGCTCGATTCACTGCAGGGACTGTACATAATACTCGTTGTGATTCAGGTGGTGACTGTTCTGCCGATGTTCATAGGCGGAATTCCATTCCTGCTTTTACTGCCCGTGATATTATGTGTGAAGTTTTATTTCGCTGCTAAAAAGAATTTAAAGAATTATTTATGATAGCATTAAAGAAATTAAACGTCTCTTTCGGAGACAATAAAGTATTGAAGAATATAAATGCTGACTTTGCTCTTTCGGAAGTGCACGGTGTGGCAGGGCTTAACGGCTCTGGAAAGACTACTTTGTTCAATACGATTGCAGGGTTTCTTACTCCTGACAGTGGTGAAGTTCTGTTTAAAGGCAGAAAAGCCGAAAGGAAGTCTATAGGTTTTCTTGAGACTGAGAACTACTTCTATCCTAACATTACAGGAAACGAATACCTGAGATTATTTCCGGGCTCTAATAAAAAGTTTTCGGTTGATTCCTTCAATGCGCTTTTCAGAGTTCCACTGGATGAGATTATCGAAACGTACTCAAACGGTATGCGGAAAAAGCTGGCAATGATGGCAATACTGAAACAGGAAAAAGATTTTTACATACTGGATGAACCTTTTAACGGGCTTGATATGGAATCGTGCAAACTGGTTGAGATGGTTATTAATATGCTGAAGGAAAAAGGGAAGACCGTATTTATATCTTCGCACATACTGGATACACTAACAGACTCCTGTACGTTTATTCATCACCTTAAAGATGGAATGTTTGCAAGAACATACAGAAAAGAAGAATATACACTGCTGAAATCTGAACTGTTCGACGATTTCAGAAAATCTGCTGAAGAAGTTTTAAGCGAAATGATATAATAGAATAATATATGCTAACGGGGATATTGTATAGAAATTATACAGTTTTTTAATTACTTTAGGTAAGATGTAGTTTAAACAAGAACTCTTATAAACATTAAATATATATTTATGAAGAAAGTTATTTTCATAGTTACGATTATTGCACTGTTAGCAGGCGGATTCTTTTTCTACAACAGCAGAACTATAGCTGACGATAAAGATAAATGCTGCAATACAAACTGTCCGAAATATGCAGACTGCGACAAGAAATGCGATAAGAACAGCGAAGAGTGCAAGAAGATGAGCGAAGAATGCAAGAAACAATGCGAAACCAAGACTCAGAACAAAGAATGTCCGAAACAGATGAATGAATGTCCGAAGACAAACTGCCAGCAGAATTCAGGTTGTATGAACAATGGCGGCGAGGTGAAGAAAAACAGTTGCCCGAAGATGAATAAATAGTTCTGAACAGTTTCAGAGTTTTTAAAAACCCGGTTAATCCGGGTTTTTTTATTAATCCTGCCGGAACCGATACTATTACTCTTAATAATGAGTTAATTCAATTTCTCTGCTTCAAACTGACACAGCAGATGTTAATACTTTTA
>CAIUQV010000444.1 GCA_903901375.1 uncultured Ignavibacteriota bacterium | reverse complement strand
GGATCTTACACTATTGAGTTTAATGCGTCGGGTTTACCGAGCGGAATATATTTTTACAGAATTAAAACTGATTCAAAAACTGAAGTGAGAAAAATGATATTTGCAAAATAGGTTAAATAAGTATTCAATTATATAAGGGCATCAGTGATGCCCTTTTTTTATTCTCTTATTATATTACACTCAATCTCGAAACCTCTTACTTCATCTACAAATTTATCAGGAAGGCTTACTGCTTTGTTTGTATTGTAATCTACATTTACCAGTATCCCTTTTCCTGTAGAAAGAACAGTGTTGTCTTTTTGTTTGATTATTACATGTTCAAAACAAAAACTTGAGTTCTTTATCCAGGATATTCTTGTATACACATCAAGCAAATCATCAAGCGTAGCCGTAGAATGGTAATCAACAGAATTATGCACTACAAATACCTTCAGTCCGTCATTAAACGTTCCGTCAGGACTTAAATCGTATCCGTATGCCCTTCTGTATTCAAGTCTGCCTATTTCCATATATCTGAGGTAATTCGAATTGTGTACTACCCCCTGCCAGTCTACTTCCCATGTCCTGACTCTGACACTCGTCTTATGTTTGTACAATAATATATCTTCTTTTTTCACTTTTCTCAGCATTTAACATTTTCGAAACTCTAAAGATACCATAATATCACTTAAAATTTAACATTAAAATTAGTATATTTAATAGGGCTTAAACATTTCCTAGTTATAAAAAATATATTTTACACAAACTAATTTAATTGTATGGACAAAATTAAAGTTCTAATTATGGGTGCCGCGGGCAGAGATTTTCACAATTTTAATACTGTTTTTCGTGATAATCCGAGATATGAAGTTGTAGCTTTCACTGCAACTCAAATCCCCTACATTGATGATAGAAAATATCCTGCAGCTCTCTGCGGAAAGTTGTATCCTAAAGGAATTCCTATTTTTCCCGAAACAGAATTGGTTAGTCTAATTAAAAAATACAAAGTTGATGAAGTAGTATTCTCCTATTCTGATGTTACTTTCAATTATGTAATGACAAAAGAAGCAATAGTTAATAAAGCTGGTGCATCTTTTAAAATGCTTGGCTATGAACAGACAGCTGTTAAATCCACAAAACCTGTGATTGCTGTTGTTGCTGCAAGAACAGGAGCCGGTAAAAGCCAGACTTCAAGGAAAGTTGTGGAAGTTTTAATGGCAATGGGTAAAAAAGTGGTGGCTGTTAGACATCCTATGCCTTATGGTGACCTCGTAAAACAGAAAGTTCAGAGATTTGCTACTATTGCTGACCTTAAAAAGCATAAATGTACAATCGAAGAAATGGAAGAATATGAACCGCATGTTGCAAGAGGAAATGTAATCTATGCCGGTGTTGATTATGAAGCAATTGTAAGACAGGCTGAAAAAGAAGCTGATGTTATCCTTTGGGATGGCGGTAATAACGATTACCCATTCTACAAAGCAGATTTGGTTATCACTGTGGTTGACCCTCACAGACCTGGTCATGAATCCAGTTATTATCCAAGTTTGACTAATGTTCTTCTGGCAGACGTAATCGTTATAAATAAAATTGATTCTGCAACTCCGGAAAGCATTAAAGCAGTTAGAGATAACGTTAAGAAATTCAATCCTAAAGCCATTATCATAGAAGCAGCGTCCCCTGTAGCTCTGGATAAACCTGAAGATATGAAGTTCATTGAAGGTAAGAAAGTACTTGTCGTAGAAGATGGTCCTACTCTTACGCATGGTGAAATGAAATTCGGTGCAGGTACTATTGCAGCACAGAAATTCGGTGCTAAAGAACTTGTCGACCCGAGAAAATATGCTGTTAAGAGTATCGACGAGACTTATAAGAAATATCCAAATATCGGTGTATTGTTACCGGCAATGGGTTATGGTGATAAACAGGTTAAAGACCTTGAAACTACAATCAATAAAGTACCTTGTGATGCAGTCATCATAGGTACTCCAATCGATTTAAGAAGAATCGTCAAGATAAAGAAACCTTGCGCAAGAATTTCCTACGATTTACAAGAAATCGGAAGACCAAACCTTACTGACATTCTTACAAAAATGTTCAAAAAGAAGAAATAAGTAATATTCTAAATTATACTAAAAAGGCTGATTTAATATAAATCAGCCTTTTTCTGTTTACGCAATAATCTGTCTATGACATCTTAACCAGTTTTTCAAGCTTTTCTTCAGCCTCCTTCATCTTACTTTTCTCTTTTTCAATCACTTCAGGTGCTGCCTTAGCAATAAAATTCTGATTTTCTAATTTCTTCTTCAATCCGTTAATGTAAGATTTTAAGGAATCTATTTCCTTCAGGATTTTCTCGGAATTTCCATCGTTTTTCAACTTTGGCTGACCTTCTGTAAACTCAAACTTAACAGCAAAATAATTTCCCGATGTGCCCTTGAATGTTATGGAGTCAGGCACATTCACAGTTTTCTCTTTGTGATTTACGAGTTGCTGTAGCAGTTCATTTATAGAAGGTAAAATCTTTTCTGCGTTTGAATTCAGAGGTTTAATGTGAATATCAAATTTGTAATCGTTTATTCCAACATACAGTAATCTCTCATTACGGGTTGTGGTCACTAAATCTTTTAAGTGCTCAAAGTGGCTCTCTATTTCATCGTCAATTCTGTTTAAATCAAGCTTTGGAAACTCTTCAAATGATATTGTCTTGCCATCCCTATTATCATCTAGAATATGCCAGATTTCTTCTGTAACGAAAGGAATGACTGGATGCAGCAGTATTAGCACATTTTCGTACATTTTTAGCGCTTCATCTACCAGGAATCTTGCACTTCTTGGATTGGCATTCACTTTTGATTTAATCAGTTCAATATACCAGTCGCAAAAATCATTCCATACAAAACTGTATAAAGACTTTGCATAATCATTCAGTCTGTAGGCATTCAAATAATATTCAATATCTTTAATAGTTGAATGGAATCTGCTGTTTATCCACTTCTCAGCAAGGTCGTTTTGCAATTCCTCTGCTCCGTATTCATTCGTGCTGTATACCTTTTCTTTCATCATCATCAGGAATCTTCCTGCATTCCATAATTTAGTTATGAAATTTCTTCCTATTTCAGTATTCTTTTCATCAAAGAGTACATCACTTCCCAGAGGTGCCAGATAAATTATTGTAAACCTTAATGCGTCTGAACTGTATTCCTCAATCACTTTAAGCGGATCCGGTGAATTACCTAACGATTTAGACATTTTTCTGCCTTTACCGTCTCTGACTGTTGAATGGAAATAGACATCTTTAAATGGTATTTCTTTCATATACTCAAGACCGGATATTATCATCCTTGCAACCCAAAGAAATATAATCTCCGGTGCAGTAGATAGAAAATCCGTTGGATAATAGTAGTTAAGTGCTTTATTATTCAAATTATTAGCAGTATTATCCCAATTAAATACACTAAATGACCATAACCACGATGAAAACCAGGTATCCAGCACATCTTTATCCTGCTCCCAGTTTTCAATATCCTTAGGAGGTATAGTCTCACAGTAAATTTCACCTGTCTCTTTGTGATACCATATTGGGATTTTATGTCCCCACCATAATTGCCTCGAAATACACCAGTCCTTAACGTTATCAAGCCAGTGAAAATATGTTTTAGTCCATTTTTCAGGGTGAAACTTGATTTTCCCCTCTTTTACAACCTGAATTGCCGGCTCAGATAATTTCTGCATCGATACAAACCACTGATCAGAAAGTAAAGGCTCTATTACTGCACCTGAACGTTCAGAAATCGATACATTATGCAAATAATCTTCATCTTTAAGGAAAAAACCATCAGCTTTTAGTTTATTTAGAACATTCTTACGGGCTTCTTCTACCGTCTGACCTTTAAATTCAAGACCAAATTCGTTTAATTTGCCGTCTTTTGTTAAAATATTGACTGATTCAAGATTATGCCTCTTTCCAAGATCAAAGTCGTTCAGATCGTGAGCCGGAGTGATTTTTAGGGCACCTGTGCCAAATTTCATATCTACATATGTATCAAATATGATTGGTATCACTTTGTTGACTATCGGCAGTATCACATTCTTACCTTTAAACTTCTCATACCTCTTGTCATTTGGATTTACGGCGACGGCTGTATCTCCAAGCATCGTTTCAGGTCTTGTAGTTGCAATTACTATAAAATCTTCTGAATTCTCAATAAAGTACTTTATATGATATAGTTTATCATTTCTTTCTTTATAACTTATCTCATCATCACTTAAAGCTGTTTGTGTTATACTATCCCAGTTTATTAT
>CAIUQV010000443.1 GCA_903901375.1 uncultured Ignavibacteriota bacterium | reverse complement strand
AAAGTCAGCAAGTTCGTTCAGCACCAAAGCTACGCCCACACTGGCATCGCGTCCGTAATGAACCTTCGGCACAATCACTCCGCCGCTTCCTTCGCCGCCAACAATCGCCTTCACACGTTTCATTTCGTTCACAACGTTTATCTCGCCGACAGGCGTCCGAGAAACTTTTCCTTTGAAATCATTCGCCACGTCTTCCACTGCACGCGTTGTTGACATATTCACGCACACATTGTTCTTCTTCTTTGAATGTTTTAAAACATTCCTTACAACTGTTACGATTGTATTCTCTTCTATAAAAGGTTTTCCGTCTTCGCAAATCAAAACTAGCCTGTCGCCATCTGGATCAATTGCCAGTCCAATGTCCGCCTTGTGTTTACGCACTCCGGCAGACAGCAGTTTTAAATTATGCGGAAGCGGCTCAGGCAGATGCGGGAACTTCCCCGACCCGCTGCAATACAACTCCACCACCTGACAGCCAAGCTTTTTCAGGAGCCGCGGTATTATCACCGAGCCCGATGCGTTCACTGCATCAACAACTACTTTAAACTTTCTTCTTTTAATCTTTGCCGTGTTTATATAATCAAGTTTTAAAACTAAATCTATGTGCTTGTCAATCCACGTATCATCAACCTTCACCTTCGCAGGCTTATCGATATTCACAAACGTAAATTTATTCGTGAGAAGGTTTTTCTTCACCGCATCAATCTGTTTACTTTTCAGAAACGTCCCGTCTGAATCCAGAAACTTCAGTCCGTTCCACTGCTGGGGATTGTGCGATGCCGTAATTGCAATGCCGCCCGCTGCCTTCAGCTTCTCCACTGCAAGCTGCACCGTGGGCGTTGGCACAACACCGATATCAATCACTTCAAAACCTGCAATCGATAAAGTATAAATCGCAACCGCCGCAACCTCATCGCCCATAAGCCTTCCGTCGCGCCCCACAACAATCTTGCGGCTCTTTTTATTATCTCTGCAAAACTTCGCAAACGCCAGCGTGTAATGCACCACCACAGGCAGCGTCAGCGAGTCGCCGTAAATTCCCCTTACACCCGAAACACTAAAAATTATTTCTGACATATTTTAATCTATTAAGTTTTCTAATTCTTCAAGCTGCTCCACAGTGTTAATGCCCGTAATCTCTACGTTGTTGTCCACAGGCACAGCACCAATCTTTACTTTCTTATCTCTGAAATATTTGAAAATATCCGTAAGGTAATATTCTCCCTGCGCATTATCAGTCTTCAGAGTTGTAAGCGCTTCAAACAGCAGCGCACAGTCCACGATGTAAATCCCCGAATTTATTTCCGCAATCTTCCTCTGATCATCCGTTGCATCCTTCTCTTCCACTGTCTCCACGAAAGTCCCGTCTGCACTGCGAATCACGCGTCCGTAACCAAACGGATTTTCAAAAATCGCAGACAGCAAACTCGCCTGAAATCCATTCTCCTTATGATAATTCAAAAACTTCATCACCGTCTCGTACTTCAGCAGCGGAACATCGCCCGAAAGAATCAGCACATCGCCCGCGAAATTTTTCAGCAAATCTTTCGTCTGCATCAGCGCGTGCCCCGTCCCGAGCTGTTCGTCCTGATGCGCAAATTTAATCCTGCTCATTTCATCCGAAAATTTTCCCGAAATAAAATCCATCACCGTCTGCTTCTGATGCCCGACAATCGGAACAATAATTTCCGAATCAATCTTCAGCGATAAATTTATCACGTGCTCAATCATCGGCACTCCTTTGAAATCAAACATCACCTTTGACTTTTCAGGGTTGCGCATCCGCTTCCCTTTTCCCGCCGCCATTATTACTGTTGCTAAATTCATAGTTAAAAAATTTTTAATTCAATGCCACAAGATGTTCAATTTGAAAAATATATTAAAGGTGAAATCAGTTTCTTAAAATTATTAATATTAATGACCATCCGCAAAAGAACATTGCTAATAACAACAAATATTAATATTTTATTTTCATTAATTGTAAAAGTAATTTAATCAAATAGTGAATGACTACTTTAATCATCTTAAACCGTGAACCTTATGATAATACTGACGTAACATGGAACGCTTTACGTCTTGCAGGAAAACTTTTGGAAGCCGGAACTACCGTAAGAATATTTTTAATGAATGATGCTGTCGACTTAGCCCGCGATGTTTGTAAACCCCCTATCGGTTATGATCAGGATTTATCTCTAATGCTTAAAGAACTGATTTCAAATAATGTTGAAGTAAAAGTCTGCGGTACCTGTATGTCTCGTTGTGGAATTTATAAAAACCATCCCTATTTTGATGGTGCCCTAAAATCAACTATGCCCGAACTTGCTCAATGGGTAATAAATAGCGATAAAGTTCTCACTTTTTAAAGGTTTTTAAAATCCGTAATAGGATTAATTTGCCAGGAATACTTTAATAAATGCTTATAAAACTCTAACGTAATTACAAAGTACTTAAGACAACCCTTATAAATATTTTACGGTTTTTTATTTCTTTACAAAAAAGAAAAGTCTTTTATATACCAGTAATAACAGTAATTTATTCGCTTTATGCCTTCAATATGCCTTTAATACGGCTTCAACATGCCTTCAAAGTGCCTTTTAACTTAACTGCTCTTTCGCTTCACTCTCGTTGTGGTATAGTTCTCCAAGGCTCAGAACCTACTTGCAAAAACTTAGGTATCGGCTTTTATAAACAAAAACGGGAGCCTTAGCCCCCGCTTCTGATATTATGAGTGTTGTTTTGTTCTGCCTTACTTACTGATTTTTTCTCGTGCCCGACTTGCCGTGACTGTCAGGAGTTTCCTCCTGACAGCATTTTCACGGAAATTAAAAAATACAATTACTGATTTTTTCTCGTGCCGTAATTCTCATACTTGCCCGACTTCTGCATCTCCTTCCTTTCTTCAGCAGTCTTCTGGTCTGCAGACTCAAGCTGCTTGCCGTAATCATCAATATTCTTCTCCTGTTTTTGCATCGTAGCCGATGGCTGAATGTCCTGCTTGCTTATATAATCCTTGCTCTCCTTCAGCTTCGCGCGTGCCTCAGTGTAATTGCCGTTGTCCGCTTCCTTCAGCGCCTGCTCCATAAGTTCGTTTGCTTCAAAAACTACAACGCTCTGCTGAACACTTAGCTCGAAACCTTTTTTAAACTCATCTTCATTGCTGACGGGCTCCAGTGTGTTTGAGATTGACTTCGAAACTTTTTCAAGATTCTCTTCAGGGTTTAAATATTCAAAGTCGGATTTAAACTTCAGGTTCTTCGCAAACTTTTTCCCGATGTCAAACTTTATCAGAACAGTTTTATTCTGTCCTGCAAAAACATCTTTAAGGTCAATGATTATTTCATCACCGAAAATTTCGTAAGGGTATCCGTAAACTTTGCTGACCGTGAGAAAATCGGATGGAAACTTCACGCGGATTTTGGAATCCTGTCCCGTCAGATAGCGCACGCCTTTCAGCTCGCTCGCAAAAATTCTTGGAATTTCTTCGGACTCTTTTATGTAATAATAATTTCCTTT
>CAIUQV010000442.1 GCA_903901375.1 uncultured Ignavibacteriota bacterium | reverse complement strand
TTAGTTCTCCATAATCTCCTTTATTGACATATTTTTTTTCTATGACAGAAAACGAAAAGGAATTTATAATTTTTTCTAATTTGGTAAGTTCATCATTTGGACTAACAAATTTAGAACAATCTGAATTTTGACAACCATCTTCATATTTTTTTATATAATATTCAGTATTACATTCTTTACATTTTACTTTTATATTATCATACACTATTACGTCATAAAAATAATTTTTTATGGAATGTCCAAGTTCATTACGTTCATTATTCTGTTGATTTTAATGGTTCTTCACTTTCTAGTGGTGTTTATTTCTATAGAATTCAGAGTAATGATTTTATTTTGACTAAACGTATGATCTTAATTAAGTAATTTGTTCATTTACTATCATGTGCATAGTATTTTTGTTTATACAGTAAATTACATTGATTTTTATAGAAAGTGTTAATATATTTGTTAATAGCAATTAATAATTAAATATACAATATGCCGATATTTGAATATAACTGTAAGGATTGTAAATCCAATTACGAAATACTTCACAAAACAAAAGAAGAGAAGGACGATGTTGTATGTCCGAAATGCAAGTCCAGGAATCACGTTAAACTGATTTCTTCCTTCTCTTCGGTTATTTCATCTGGTAGCAGTTCAGGCGGATGCGAGAGCGGTTCCTGCGGATTGCCACCTATGGGAGGCGGATGTCCGGGCGGGATGTGCGGTTTAAATTAAGAGTAAATATTTGAGTTAATAAGGGTCTGTAATTTGAAATTGCAGACCCTTTTTAGTTTAGGACAGGATTGCTATTTTATAATATGAATATGCTCGCAAAAATACAAATACTGTTTATATTATTCGTTTTGTTCTCATCCTGCGATAAGAAAGAAATTAAGGAGAATTTTAAAGAAACAGTTGAAACAATTCTGACTGATTCGGTCAAATCTCATGATAACGACGTAATCACAGTGATTGGTGTTGGAGATATTATGATGGGGACTACTTATCCTTCTTCTGATTTACCTCCTGATGACGGCAGAGGATTGTTTGAAGGGGTAAAAGAAGTTCTTGAAGATGCAGATTTTACTATGGGAAACCTTGAAGGTCCGTTCTTAAATTCAGGAGGAACTCCAAAGGAATGTCTTACTCCCGAAAGGTGTTATTCTTTCAGAGTTCCTGAAAGGTACGGACAGTATTTAAATGATGCAGGTTTCGATTATATGAATCTTGCGAACAATCATGGTTTTGATATGGGTCCTAAGGGCAGGGAAGCAACTTACAAAGTTCTTGATGAAAATGACATTGTGTATTCGGGTACAACAGACCAGCCGACAGTCACTGTAGAGTTCAAAGGACTAAAAGTGGGAATAGCAGGTTTTGCACCCAACAGAGGAACGATGAATATCAACAATAAGGAATTAGCAGAAGAAACGATAAAAGAGCTTAAGTCGGAATGTGACTTAGTGTTTGTGTTTTTTCATGGAGGTGCTGAAGGTGCTGGGGCGCAGAATGTACCGAAGAGGAAAGAAATATTTCTTGAAGAAAACAGAGGTGATGTTTATGAGTTTGCACATCTGGTTATAGATGCAGGAGCTGACCTGGTGATTGGAAGCGGACCACACGTTACGAGAGCAGTCGAGCTCTATAATGACAGGTTTATTGCATACAGTCTTGGAAATTTCTGTACATATGGTAAGTTTTCTCTGGCAGGACCTCAGGGAATAGCACCAATCATAAAAGTTTACATGAAAAAGAACGGTGAGTTTATGAAAGCAGAAGTAACATCTGTAAAACAAGTGCGGCGCGGATTTCCTGTTATTGATGAATCCGAAACAGCGTTAAAGACATTAAAAAAATTAACCAAAACCGATTTTGGTGAGTCAAGCTTTAAAATTAATGGATCCGAATTTTTAAAACCTTATTAATTAAAAAGTAAATCCATAACTCTTCATTTGATCTGAAAAAATCTTAAATGCAAGTCTGTTACCTTCCGGATTCCAATGAGAATCAGTTGGGTAGTAAAGTAATCCGTCGTATTCAATAAAGGAATCGTAAATGTTGACAACCATGACATTTCTTTTAATCAGTTCTTTTAAAAGTGAAGGGATGAATCCATTGTAAATATCATTATTAATAACTTTATTGTAGAATGTATATTTATTAGGGATTGGAAAAAAAACAAATTCAAAGTTATACATTTCTTTCATTTTCCTGGACAAATCAGCTATGTTATCGGCAGCCATTTCAATATCTTTTTCTGAAAACTTTCTGTAAAATGATGTGTATTTTGGATTAACATCTTTGTAAAGAAATAACCATGGTGGGTCCTTTTTGTAAACCGGAGTCATATCAGAAATAACTTTAAAAATGTCAAACCTGAAATTAATAACTGCCTGATAAACCTTGCTTGAAAATATACTTTTTTGAAGCATAAATTGGTATTTCAGTTCTCTGCTTTCTGGAACAAAGTAATCAAATAACTCGAGAAAAAGTTTTCTTTTTGAATCTTTCAAAACATGCTTTTTACTGAAAACATCATATATATGTCTTTCTACAAGTTCAAAAAGTAAAATTCTCTTTCTGTCCGTTTTAAAATTACTTTTACCCAATAAATTAAATACAAATGGCTCCTGAGTATAAAACACTTTTAGTTTTAATGTATCGTTTAGTTTTTGTATGAAATTTTTTTCAACTCTTGTCATTCTCATGAAACTATCCCCAAAAACAAGAATATCTGCGCTGTCGATATTAACAAGTTTACCTGAATTTATAAAGGTTGGATAGTATTCAGG
>CAIUQV010000441.1 GCA_903901375.1 uncultured Ignavibacteriota bacterium | reverse complement strand
GTGTTCGGTAAAACTATCAACGGTAATAAAAGCTGGTTCTATGTGGGCGGCTTTGGAATTCAGCCATCTGAATTTGCAAAAGTTGCTACTGTACTCTCTATCGCAAACTTCTTCTACAAGGGAGAAGAGGATAATCCTAAAATAAAGTTCTTAGATATTGTCAAAGCTCTTTCGTTTGTACTGATTCCTGCTGTTTTAATCAAACTTGAAAATGATACAGGAACGACTCTCGTTATTCTATCATTCGTTATACCTATGTTCTTCTGGGCAGGTGTATCTCCGTTTTTATTGTATGCAGTCGTTACTCCGGTCTTTGCAGCAGTGCTCGCATTTATCGATTTTAATTACTTTATAGTTTACGTTATCGTTGTACTGGTTTCTCTGTTCTTCTTTAAACGGCACTGGATACCTTCAGTGTCCATTCTGCTGCTTAATATACTATCGGGTGCGTCTGTTAGTTTTATGTTCTCAAAACTACAGCCTTATCAGCAGAATAGAATTAAAGCAGTATTCGACCCCACTTCAGACCCGCTTGGCAGTGGTTATAACGTTATTCAGTCAAAAATTGCTATCGGTTCTGGGGGCTTACTTGGGAAAGGTTTTATGCAGGGATCGCAGACTCAGCTAAGGTTCATTCCTGAACAGTGGACGGATTTTATATTTTGCGTCATCGGAGAAGAGTTCGGACTTATCGGTGCTGCAGTTGTAATAATATTGTTCCTGATTGTTATATTTCGTTTACTCAGCAATGCTTATTATTCTCGTAACAGGTTTCTGAGTATTGCCTGCGTCGGTTTTGCTTCTCTTTTCTTCTTCCACATGTTTATAAATATCGGAATGACAATTGGAATTGCACCCGTTATCGGAATTCCTTTGCCGTTCGTAAGTAATGGAGTTTCATCGTTGCTTTCATTTCTTTTAATGATAGGAATAGCAATGAACACGTACAGACATAAAGAAATATTCTTATGATATTCAAACAAAAGTTATCCGGAATTATCAAATCGTCAAAGTCCAATCTTGTTATCGGATTGGATACCGATTTTGATAAAGTACCTGCAACGTATCTTCGTTATAAAAATCCGATGCTTTCATTCAACACTAAGATAATTGAATCGACTTACGATTACTGCGCAGGTTATAAAATTAACCTCGCATTCTACGAAGCCGCCGGGAAGAAGGGGATTGAAGCTTTAGAGGAAACTGTAAAAGCGATTCCCCGAAACAGAATTAAAATATGTGACGCAAAAAGAGGGGACATCGGTAATACTTCCAAACTCTATGCTAAAGCATATTTCGATAATATGCATTTTGATGCAATCACTCTCTCACCTTATATGGGTTTCGATTCCATCTCACCTTTCCTCGAAAGAAAAGATAAATTTGTTTATGTACTTATACGCACTTCGAACAAAAGTGCCGATGACTTTCAGTCTCTGAAAGTAAATGGTAAGGAATTGCACGAAGTCATTGCAGCGAAAAGCCTTAAGTGGTCAAAGAATCAGACGGGTTTTGTTATTGGTGCTAACAGATTAAAAGAAATAAAGAAGTATTCATCTTCTAAAGATAACATTCCTCTGCTGATTCCGGGAATAGGTGCCCAGGGAAATGATTTGAAGAATCTGATGAAGAATCTTCATAATAAACTTTTCCTTATAAATGCAAGCAGGTCTGTTATTTATGCTGGAGATGTAAATGAAACTCAGACAACCTATATGCCAAAAGTGATTGCAGCTGCAAAAGAGCTTAATTCACTTATTAAATCCTTAAGGAATTAGTTTTAAGGGATTAATCGAAAATCAATTTTATTATTGTGTATTAAATTCTAATTTTATAATTTTGTGATGGGTATTTTAAATAATATCCTCTTATTAATCTAAAAGCCGGTCTTGTAGGGACCGGCTTTTTTATTGCTGAAAATTTACTAATGTTATTAGTTTAATGTCTTTTCACCTTTTTTCCATCCGCATGGTGTGAGTTTTCCTGATTGCAGTGCGTCCAGAACACGAATGACTTCATCAACGTTTCTGCCAACTGATAAATCGTTTGCACATACCCATTTTACTATTCCGTTAGGGTCTGTTATTGTAGTTACTCTGTATGCGATTTTCTCGTCACCTTCAAGAATGCCAAGCTCATTAGCAAGTGATTTTGAGGTATCTGCAAGAAGAGGGAATTTCAGTTTGTTTAAATCCGGATGCGAAACCATCCAGCCAAGATGTGAAAACTCTGTGTCTGTGGATGCACCAATAAGGTCGCAGTTTCTTGATTCAAATTCATTGAACTTTACATCGAAGTCAACTATTTCTGTCGGGCATACGAACGTGAAATCCTTCGGATACCAGAACATTACCATCCAGCGCTTTTTTGCAATGTGATCATTATTGGTTATTTCTGTAAATTCTTTTCCCGGAACAACTGATACAGTTGCTTTCTTTTTGAACTCAGGGAATTTCTGTCCTAAATTAATCATTTTTATTCCTTTTGATTTTAAATTATGAAGTTAAATTCTCTAACTTATTTGAAGGGAAAAAAATTCAAACCCGCAATGTATTTTATTGCGGGTTTGATAGAAAAATTAGATTTGCTTGTCGTATATTCTGTATGTTTTATACTTTTCTGCACCAAGATTTATTGCAGTCTGAACCATCGGAACATTATCTTCAAGTACCCAGGAGATTTCAGCATTCTTGTATCCTTTAGAGGTTCCTATTTTAATCGTATTGTTAATAAATACTGCTTCAATTCCTTTTCTCTGATACTCCGGGACGATACCCATTATCATTACGCGGATTGCGTTAATCTTCTTTCTTCCAGTAAGAATTTTATACCATCCGAACGGAAGAAGTTTTCCGTTGATATGCCTGAATATCTGGTTGTAATCCGGAAGCGATAAAGAAAAGCCTACCGGCTCGCCGTTAACTTCTGCAAAGTAAACTATATCTTCATCAACAAGCGGTTTAAGAGAAGATGCTACAAACTTGAATTCTTCTTCCGTCATTTGTACTGAACCCCAGTTATCAATCCAGGCACTGTTGTAAACTTTCATTACCTTCATCAGCTCGCTCTCAAGATTTTTAAGCACAATCTTTCTTATCTTAATATTATCTCTTTTTATCACAATGTCACTTACTCTTTGCAGTTTTTCAAGAGATTTTGTATTTGAATCAAAGTGCTGTTCACCGAAAATATATGCATATAATTCTTTGGCTTTCGTAAATCCGTAATCTGTAATTAACTTCTCATAGTATGGCGGATTGTACGTCATCAGCAGTACTGGGGGGGTGTCGTATCCCTCTGCAAGTAATCCTACTTCGTCATTAATTGAAAGATTAATGGGTCCGCGTATTGTATCCATTCCGTTCTCTTTCAGCCAGTTACCAGCTGCTTCAAAAAGAGCGATTGAGACTTCTTTGGAATTTATAGATTCAAAATAACCGAAAAACCCTACTTTATCGTTGTATTTCTTGTTGTGGTTGTCATTTACTATAGCAGCTATCCTTCCAACTATAGTTTTTCCATCGAGTGCAAGAAACAGCTGAATCTTGGCGTGTTTGTAAAAAGGATTCTTAACAGTATCAAGATTCTTTCTTACGTCATAAATAAGCGGCGGTACCCAGTTATCGTATCCTTTATAAATCTCCCAGGGAAATTTTATGAATCGCATTTTCTCTACTTCATTTTCTACTGCCTTAACTATTATTTCGCTCATTTTAAAAGTTTAGATTTTACTTAAAATATCTTCAATATGTCCCGGAACTTTAACATTGTTCCAGATTTCCCTGATTTTACCCTTTTCGTCTATCAGAAAAGTTGATCTTTCTATTCCCATATATTTCCTGCCGTACATACTTTTCTCTTTCCAGACCCCATAGTCTTTCAGCATTTTTGCGGATTCATCGGAAAGAAGAGTGAATGGCAGCTCGAATTTTGATTTGAAATTCTTGTGGGATTCCACACTGTCTTTACTGACACCTATGACAACAGTTTCCTTCTTTTCGAAGATTTTTATGCTGTCTTTGAAATCACATGCCTCTTTTGTACAACCTGAAGTATTGTCCTTAGGGTAGAAGTATAAAACAACCTTGTGTCCTTTTAACTTCTTCAGGGTTACTTCTCTACCCGAATCAGAAAGCAATTTAAAATCCGGTGCTTTATCTCCGATTTTTAACATAATCTATTAACTTTAATTTTGAAATTTTAAATACTTTAATACCGAAAAATAACTTCCGGAAATACCTAAAGTAATACCAATTAAAACTATGTATAAAATAATATCAGTACTGAGCAATTCAATGTGTAAATCTGTGCTTTCGAATTTCGAAACAAACACTGAGAAAAACAGATAGAGGCAGGAAATTGAAAGCAAACTTCCTGCAAGACCCTGAATAAATCCTTCAATTAAAAAAGGAATCATTATAAAAGAACGTTTTGCTCCTAATAATTTGAATGTTTCAATTATCTTGCTTCTTGAACTTATGATGAGTCTTATTGTATTCGATACTAAAAATATTGATGATACTGTTATAATTACCATGACAATCAGGTTAATGAATAAAAACCCGGAAGTTTTTGATTCTATAAGTTCAAGATTTTTCTCAGGAAACTGTATATCATTAATCTGTTGTATATTTGTTAACTGAGATTTAATCTTATTGATTCTTTCAATTGTTTTGTATTCGTCATAAAGATTTATCTTAAAAGACGCTGGAAGGGGATTGGATTCGTATATATCAAGCATATCAGAACCAAATTCCTCAGAGAATATCTTGGCAGCATCTTCTTTTGAAACATAAGTAATATTCTTTACTCCGCCAATAGCCTTTAGCTTTTCCCTTAGTGTACCGAGTT
>CAIUQV010000440.1 GCA_903901375.1 uncultured Ignavibacteriota bacterium | reverse complement strand
TCTGAATATACATTCACCTCTTTCATTTCCTCAGAAAACACAGCATAGAAATATACTCTCTGGTCCTTTGCCCAGTACTTCGAACGTCTCAGCCCCGATATTTCCTTGTTGTTTACTATCCTTAAATGCGACTCAAGCACTTCGTCCCTGTGTTTCAGGTCTATGAAAACACGCGCATCATTTCCTTTTTGATACGTGTACCTGTGAAAACCCGCACGTGTACTCGCCGTCAGCTCGGCTTTGATGTTATTCCTTTTTAATAATACGCTGTAATATCCGGGCTCTGCCTTTTCTTCGCTGTGACTGAACGCAGAAGTATAATTCCCCGCATAACTGTTATCCGGATTCTTAATTCCCGAAAACGGCATAAACAGTATATCGCAGTAATCGGGTACGCCCGTTCCGCTTAAATGAGTATGCGAAAACCCGTAAATGATGCTGTCCGAATAGTGGTATCCAGAACATCCGTCCCAACCTTCCAGACGTGTATCCGGACTTAACTGAACCATTCCGAACGGAACAGTTGCCCCGGGAAAAGTATGACCGTGTCCGCCCGTACCCACAAACGGATTCACGTATTGTGTAAGGTCGTTGTTACCGTAAAAACTGTAAGATGAAAAGGAAAGCGTAAGAACCAGTGCAAGTACTATTTTCTTCATATGTTTAATTATTTCTTTCCTGCAAATTAAATATTTTGCCTTAAATGAAAAATACACAAACCCTAACTCATCAATCCCGCAAATCATGTAGTCTCTCACATATATTACTATTTTATTTCCCTTTTTTGCCATCCCCATCTTATCTTGGCCACTCCTTAGTCTGTCCTTGGTCTCCAATTAGTCTCTAATATATACCCCCAAAAATTCTCTTTCTCCATTTAGTGACTTTCGTGAATTTCGCGGGAAAATCTCTTGCTCATCTCTTTTGGTGCTTTGGTGTTTTAGTGGTAACTCTCCTATACCTGAAATTTCTCCTCTATTCCCTCAGCTTACCTCGCCCATCCCCAAAACTACCATTTACAAAAAAAACTTCTGAACAGTCTCGGCGTGTTTTTTTCACTCCCCAAAACCCTTAAAAACCTCAAATACAGCCCATATTCGTACAAAACCCCAATTCCATAAAAAAACAAATTAATTTTTCGACCGCTTTTTCACCAATTAATTATTTGGTAAATAATTACGTTTACCATAATTTTGTGCTTTTTAAACTAATTCTTATAAAGGGTAATTGTATGAAACTTAGATACACTTTTTTCGTGATGCTGATTTCTTTATCAGCACTTTTCTTCAGCCTGTCTAACAACGCAAAGGCAGAAGACACAACAACCGGTTCAAACTCTCAGCAGGTTAACGGACAAATCAGAGTCGAACTCGTCTGGATTGACGGAGTGCTCTGGATTATCGTGTACGACTCAGACGAGAACGTAATCCAGGCATCAGCCGTAGGACATTCTGAATAAATCAAACTTAAACTTTTAAAATAATTAAACTAAAAAAGGAAATCACACAATGAAAACAAAATCAATCATCATCGGACTTTTAATTGCCATCTCTTCATTATTTGCATTCGGAAATTCAAACTCTGCGAAAGCCGAAACAACCACCGGCACAGAGCGGCAGTCAGTTCTGCCGCGTGTCGAACTCGTCTGGATAAACGGAGTACTCTGGATTATAGTGTACGATGCAGACGAAAACATAATCCAGACATCAGCCGTCGGTCATTCAGAATAATTATAAAATAACTTAATAACATATAACATGAAAAATATTAAAATTGAAGCCTTGCTAAACGGAATGCTGGAAAATCCTGTATGGAAAATAAACTCAGCTGAATCACAAAAAGTATTAAACACATTCGATTCACTTCCCGCAGGAAATTTTGTTAACAGGACAAAAGATTATAACAG
>CAIUQV010000439.1 GCA_903901375.1 uncultured Ignavibacteriota bacterium | reverse complement strand
GCTTTGCTAAAAAGCATAACCTTACGCTGCTTGCAGACGAAGTCTACCAGGAAAACGTTTATATCAAAGGTCTTAAGTTCTACTCTTTTGCTAAAGTACTCCACGAAATGAACGAGAAAGAAGTTACTCTCTTCAGCTTTCATTCTGTTTCAAAAGGATTCCTTGGCGAGTGCGGACACCGCGGAGGATACTTCGAAGTAAGAAATATTTCCGAAGATGTTTATGCGCAGCTTGTTAAGTTACAGTCAATAGGATTATGCTCAAACGTTGACGGACAGATAGTTACTTACTTAATGGTTGCCCCTCCTGTACAGGGAGATGAGAGTTACGAACTTTACGTAAAAGAACGCGACGCAATTTTATCTAATCTGAAAGAAAAAGCAGAAATACTCGGAAAAGGATTAAACGGAATAGATGGTATGGCCTGCGAAATTCCACAGGGAGCAATGTATGCCTTCGTAAAATTTGAACTTCCAGACAGCAAAGATGTTGACGTTACAAAGATGTCAGAACAGGAAAGGTTTGCTTATGATTCAAAACGTGACGCTGATTACTGTATGGCACTGCTCGAAGAAACTGGTATCTGCGTCGTTCCGGGTTCTGGTTTTGGACAGCTTCCAAAAACTATGCACTTCAGAACTACATTCCTTCCTTTAAAAGAAGATATTACTATGCTCGTTGAGAAAATGAAGAACTTCCACATTTCGTACGTTAAAAAGATTGTGTAATACATAAATACAATTAAGCATTTTAAATTAAGCCGTAGCTATAGGTTACGGCTTTTTTTGTACCTCTTCTGAAATAATCTGGTTTTATAAGTATCATATTCTCATATGGTTGTATGTATTGCTGAAAATTCAGTTAATTATATTTTAAAAGAAATGAAACTTTATTAACCGATTGTGTGTATATACATATAAATAAAGGAAAACATTATGAGACTCGAAGATGAAATAAAACAAAAGGCATTTGCAAACCCGTACCAGAAGTTAATGGTTAATATTCTTTATACGGGAAGCTGGTTGAACTTAATTGAGTCCAACTACCTTAAGGCATACGGATTGACACTTCCGCAGTTTAACGTTCTTAGAATTTTACGCGGACAGTATCCGAACCCCACTACTATTAATGATATAATAGATAGAATGCTCGATAAATCATCCAACGCATCAAGAATCGTTGACAAACTTGTTATGAAGAAATATGTCGACCGTAAAGTTTGTGAATCTGATAAAAGAGCAGTGGATGTTGTTATCACACTAAAGGGAAAAGATTTGCTTGCTGAAATAGATAAGAAAACACCTGAATGGGAAGAAAGGTTTAAAACACTAACCCCGATTCAGGCGTCTAAAGTCAGCGACCTGCTTGATAAACTAAGGGATAGTGATATTTACACATTTTAAAATATTAATAACATAAATAAAGGACACAAAATGAAAAGAAGAATATTTTCAATGGCTATGATTGTTTTTGCGGCAACAGCTTTATTAATTAGCGGCTGCGGAAAATCAGAAAAAGAAGTAAAAGTCGGTGATAAACAAAACGCTGGAAAGAACTCTGGTAAACCGCTTACAGTTAGCGTTGCAGACAGTAAAGTAAACTGGCTCGGTAAAAAAGTTACAGGCCAGCATAACGGTACTATCAAAGTCTTAAAAGGTGAAGTACTCGTTGATAACGGTAAAGTTACCGGGGGTTCGGTTGAGATTGATATGAAAACTATCGCGGATGAAGATTTAAAAGATGAAGAATACAACAAGAAACTTGTGACTCATTTATCTTCAGCAGACTTTTTTGACGTTGGGAAATATCCGACTTCAAAACTCGAACTTACTAAAGTGGAAGAATTAAAGGATGCAACAAAACCAAACGTAAACTCAACGGTTACGGGAAACCTTACTATGAAAGACGTTACCAAGAGCATTACTTTTCCTGCTGAAATTAAAATTGAAAACGGTGTGTTAACCGTTAAAGCTGATTTTGATGTGGACAGAACTGACTGGAATATTAAATATGGTTCGGGAAAGTTTTTTGATGGTCTTGGTGATAAAATGATTAACGATAAATTCAATTTGAACATTTCAATCATTGCCAAATAATTCTTTAACATTTAATACAGGGAAACCATAAAAGGTTTCCCTGTTTAATTTAATATAAAATCTCATGGCTTATAAATTTTCTAAAGAGTTTCTGGAAAGATCATTATCATACGAGGGCTACAGGAATTTAGTAGATGCCCTCATTGCTGAAGGTAAAACTACCGGTCTGAATCAGGATGCATCTATGGTCGAGTACACATCGCTTAACGTTCAGCGTATGAAAAGAATTGACAAGACAACTGTCATTAAAGATGAGTTAAATGGTCTGGTTAAAAATAAACAGCACTGGGTATTAATTGCCGAAGCGTGGTGCGGAGATGCCGCAAACACTGTTCCTCTCATCGCTAAGATGTGTGAACATACAGGTATTGCAGAACTTCATATTCTACTCAGAGATGATAATCCCGATGTGATGGATGAGTACTTAACAAACGGTGCAAGGTCAATTCCTATTCTTATTGTGCTTGATGAAAATTATAACGAACTGTTTGTATGGGGACCAAGACCGGCAGAGCTACAGTCAGAGATTATGGAATTTAAAAAGACAGAAGGATTTAATATAGACGAACTTAAGAAGAAAGTTCAGATGTGGTATTTAAACGATAAAACAGTCTCTACTCAGAACGAAATAATAAAACTTCTTCAGAATTGCTGAATAATTTTCTGGATTGGTAAACAGGGATAAACTCTAAACCTGCAATTAACAAAAACCTGTTATTGAATAAGGAGAGGTGTTAAAAACCTTTATAATGAATATCGTACATATATTCAAATTTAAACTCATTGATATATCTCATCGGGCAATAAAAACCGATTAGACCAGTATCTATTGTCAACCTTTCCTGTGTTAGCAATTAACTTTTCAGTATCTGATAAATTCCCAATTAATCTAAAAGCACCAAACCAATAAATGGTTTATTATTAATTGCAGGTTAAAGAATTTTTAAAACTTGAATTAAAAGCCCAATTCTTTTAACTCAAACCGCTGTCTTATTTCTTTTTCTTAGCGGTTTTTTTGCCCTTTGCTTTCTCATTCTTGAGACGGGCAGCTCTGTCTTTTGCTCTCTGTATTGTACGCTCGCGGTATTCTGGATCGTTGTAATACCTGTTGCGGGCATTTTCCAGAGTCATTTTCTTGTACTCAGGGTCACTGTGATACTTCTCCCTGTAGTACTTTTTCAACTTCTCCCTGTATTCTTTATCTTTTCTGTACTTTTCGCGCACCTTTTTCCTGATTTCTTCCCTGTTTTCATAATAATAATTTTCAGTCATACCATCATTATAAAGGTTTATAAAAATTTATAGCATACCAATATTATTTAACTTCTCAATTAAACTCAATTGGCATTTATCTTGTTTAATTATATGTACGATAAAAAAACTAGATAGTTCAAAATAGTAAAAGTTTTTTTTAAAATAAAGCAAAAAATAAATATGGCTAAAAACAAGGGTATACATGGAACTTCTATCGAAGTGAAATCTTACTGGGATAATAAGTATTCAGAAAATCAGACTGGATGGGATATAGGGGTGGTTTCTATTCCTGTTAAAGAATATGTAAACCAGTTAAGCGATAAAACCGTTAAAGTTCTTATTCCCGGTGCCGGCAATGCTCACGAAGCTGAATATTTATTCGTTAATGGTTTTAACAATGTCTTTGTTCTTGATATTTCTCGTCTGGCTTTAGACAACTTCAGAAAGAGGTTTCCCGATTTTCCCGTAAATCAGTTATTGTGTGAAGACTTTTTCGGCCATAACAAAACTTATGACTTAATCATAGAGCAGACATTCTTCTGTGCCATCAATCCTCTCGACAGGAAAAAGTATGCACAAAAAGTTCATTCTCTGTTAAAAGAAAATGGAAAACTTGTGGGACTTCTGTTCAATCATGAATTTGAAGATGAGGGTCCTCCATTCGGCGGAAGCATAGACGAATACGAAAAGATATTTTCGCCCTATTTTAATTTCAAAACGTTTGCGCTTTCATACAATTCTATTAAACCTCGCGAAGGAAGAGAGCATTTCATTATTTTTGTAAAGAAATAACTTAGTTTTGCGTTCTGTACTGGCAGCTTAAATTACCATTCTATTAAAATTGTTTTTTAAGAGTAATTAAATTATTTTATTGCTAAATATCACATTTTCATTAAATTAATTTAGTGTTATGAAAAGTAAAGCTTCTATAGTTATTACTCTATCTGTTTTATTGTTGTCCTTTATGGTTTCTTCCTGCAATAAGAATCAGGATAACGTAATCAAAATTGGTCAGTTTGCTTCTCTGACGGGAAGCGAAGCAACGTTTGGAATCAGTTCCGATAACGGAATTAAACTTGCCGTTGAGGAGATTAACAGTTCAGGAGGTGTTCTCGGAAAACAAATCCAGCTTGTCACAGAAGATAATCAGGGCAAACCGAATGAAACTCAAACCGTAGTACAGAAATTAATCAACCGCGATAAAGTTATCGGAATAATCGGTGAAGTTGCTTCTTCAAGAAGTAAAGCCGCTGCACCGCTCTGCCAGCAGAATAAAATTCCAATGATTTCTCAGGCATCAACAAATCCCGAAGTTACTGCAATCGGTGATTATATTTTCAGAGTTTGTTTCATAGACCCGTTCCAGGCAACTGTTATGAGCAAGTTTGCACTAAACTCAATGAAGGTAAAAAAAGTAGCTCTCCTTATAGACCAGCGTAATGCTTATTCTACAGGACTTGCAGATAACTTCAGAAAGACTTTTGTTGAAATGGGTGGAGAAATTGTAGAAGAACAGAAATACTCTTCAGGTGATAAAGATTTTAAAGCACAGCTTACTGCAATTAAATACAAAAATCCAGAAGCAATATTCGTCCCGGGTTATTACACCGACGTCGGTCTTATTGCTATTCAGTTAAGGGAAATCGGAATGACCGTTCCTTTATTCGGAGGCGACGGATGGGAATCCGATAAACTTACTGAGGGTAAAGCAAAAGACGCACTCGAAGGATGTTTCTTCTCAACGCATATCTCTGCCGAAGACCCTAATCCGATAATTCAGAACTTCATTAAAAAATACAGAGACAAATATAAAATTGAACCCGACGCTTATTCATTCCTTGGTTACGATGCTATGATGTTAATGGCAGACGCTATCAAGCGAGCAGGAACAACAGACGGCGAGAAAGTGAAACTTGAACTCGCAAAGACAAAAGACTTTAAAGGCGTAACCGGTAACATAACAATTAACGACCAGAGAAATGCAATTAAGCCCGCAGTAGTCCTTGAGATTAAAGGCGGTAAGTTCAAATACAAGGAAACTATCGCACCATGATAGAATTCATTCAGCAGTTTATAAACGGTTTATCGCTCGGCAGCATCTATGCCCTTATTGCACTGGGCTATACAATGATATACGGAATACTGCGTTTTATTAATTTCGCACACGGCGACGTGTTTATGATTGGAGCATTCTCGGGATATTATCTTGCGTTTCTTTTCAGCTTCTCTACGTTTACGGGAGGAGCTTCTGTGTCAATGGCAATTCTGATTCTGCTTGGCTCAATGGTTATCTGTTCAATACTCGGCTTCACACTTGAAAAGCTTGCGTATAAACCGCTTAGAAATTCACCGAAGCTTACTATACTTATAACTGCAATAGGTGTATCGCTCTTTCTCGAATACGGTGGACAACTTGTATTCGGTGCAGACCCGAAATCATTTCCTACATTGCTGGAAAACAAAGAACTCTTCAACGTTGGCGGTGCAGCAGTCTTTTCAAACTCAGTCGTTGTAATTATAGTGTCGCTTGTTCTGATGATAATTCTAAGGGTAATTGTGATGAACACAAAGATGGGAACTGCAATGCGTGCGGTATCTTTTAACCACAACGTTGCAAGCCTTATGGGGATAAATATAAACAGGGTAATCAGTTTCACGTTTATTCTCGGTTCTTCACTCGCTGCAGCTGCAGGAATTCTCTTCGGGTTAAACTATCCGAAGATTGACCCTCTTATCGGAATCATATACGGTTTAAAGGCATTCGTAGCAGCTGTTCTGGGAGGTATTGGAAACATACTCGGTGCAGCACTCGGTGGAATGATACTCGGACTTGTGGAAACTTTCGTATCGGGATATCTTTCTTCGACATACAGGGATGCAATCGCATTCGCAATATTGATTATAATTCTTCTCTTCAGGCCTACCGGTCTTCTCGGAAAGAAAGAAATCGAAAAGGTATAAATGAAAATGACCACTCTTCGGAGTGGTCATTTTATATAAATGAGAATTTAATTCAGTTACTGCGTCTCGTAAATAAACTTCACAATCTCTTTGTATTCTTCTGTCATTTC
>CAIUQV010000438.1 GCA_903901375.1 uncultured Ignavibacteriota bacterium | reverse complement strand
TGTAATGAAAACCGATGATTTTTGGCTCATCTGATATGTATAATTGATTATACATTGTAATGGTTTAACAACTGCTTGCCGGAAAAAGTTCCCGAAAAGTGATAGATAATTGGAATAATTGTAATTAATATAAAACACTCAACAGATTAAACTTAATCATATTATTAATTATTACTTTTGGGTTTTTCACTTCATTTACAAAGCTGACTTACGATCTTATTTTTTTAAGAACATTTCAGGCAAAAGGAGCAACACTTGAAAATCTGCTAAACTCTTCAGTACATTAACCATTATTCCATCAATGATTAATGTTGACAGCAGAACTCCAAAATTGATTTTACCCAGAGGCATTCAATTTGGACTTGCTAAAAGGGTTTAATAATAATATATTTATTCGATATACGGTGATGTCAATATTATGAGTGGGTTGGGAAACCCACTTTTTTTTTAAGGCAACAGATTACATATTGGAAAAAGAATTAAACATATTGATTAATGATATATTAAACGGAAAAAACATCCATTTAATAGAAATTGTTATTCGCGGTGAAAGAAAGAATAAGATTGCAGAGATTTATGTAGATTCGGAAGACGCACTGGATTTTGAAGTTCTTGCTGAAATCAGCCGTGAACTTAATGCAAGAATAGATGAACAGTCTTTTAAAGATGAACTGCTAAAGGTGGTTGTCTCTTCTCCCGGTGTTGAAAGGGAGTTTAAGTATATGTGGCAGTTAAAGAAACATTTAAACAGAATATTTGAATTTTCTGTGGAAGGTAATCCTTTTACGGGAAAATTAACAGATATTGATTCAGAGAGGAATGAATTAAAGTTTTCAATAATAGAAAAGAAGAAAGAGGTTTCTGAATACATTAACACATTCGATAAGTTTGTTGATTTAAGAGTTAAGTTACCTTTTTAATTAATTAATTATTTTTTATGAAGTCAGATATAGTAGAAGCATTCGTCCAGATGGCGAAGATGAAGAGTATAGACAGAGATATACTCGAAAGTGTCATTAAGGATTCCTTCAGAAAAATGATGGAAAAGAAACACGGTCCGACCGCGAATTTCGATATTATTGTTAATATGGAAAAAGGTAATATAGAGATATTCCTTTACAAAACAGTTGTCGAAGATGTTACAGACCCAGCTACGGAGATTGATATCGAAACAGCTAAAGATAAGTCGGGTGAAGATTTTGAAGTCGGTGACGATTTTGTCGAGGAAATTCCTATTGAAGAATTCGGCAGAAGGTCTGTTCTTAACCTTAAACAAAGCCTTAACCAGAAATTAAGGGAAATAGATAAAGAAGTTACATATAATTTCTATAAAGACCAGCTAGGCGAAATTCTTGTCGGCGAAGTTTATCAGATTAAACCGGCATCAATTCTTTTAATGCATAACGGTAATGAACTTTTCTTCCCGAAAGAAGAACAGATTGCAAAAGAAAGATACAAGAAGGGTGACAACATTCGCGTTATTATTAAACGCATCGATAAAAAACCTTCCGGTCCGCCTCTTATTGTAGTCTCGAGAGCTGATGACAAGTTTCTTTATAAATTGTTTGAACTTGAAATCCCTGAAATATACGACGGTATTCTTGAGATAAAAGGTATTTCAAGAGACCCGGGCGAAAGAGCAAAGATTGCTGTTATGTCTAACGACGATAAGATTGATGCAGTAGGTGCGTGTGTAGGTATGAAGGGAATGAGGATTCACTCTATAGTTAGAGAATTATGCAATGAAAATATTGATGTTATCAACTATACAAAAGATAATGCTCTGTATATTTCAAGAGCACTTTCTCCTGCAAAGCTGCAGGATATTTACATCGACAATGCTAATAAGGTTGCAAAAATTAATGCAGATGAAGACCAGGTTAGTTTGATTATCGGTAAGAACGGTCAGAATATTAAACTGGCATCGAAGTTAACAGGTTTTCAGATTGATGTAATAAGAGAACAGAGTGAAGATGACGAGGAAGATACTGAGGATGAAGAAAACAATGACAACGAAGAAAGAGTAGCTGATGAGAACGATACACCTGTAGATATTAACGAAGAAACAACTGAAGAAAATCAGGAAAACGATTCTGAAGAGTCTTCTGAAAATGAAAAATAAACTAATTTATAATTAGTAAACATAAACTTAAAGCATAAGATTACAGAATATGTCTGAAACACCACAAAAAATGAAATTGGTTAAGTTAGCTAAAGAGATCAACAGGTCTAAAGAAGATATCATTGCGTATCTGAAAGACCTTGGTATTGAAAAAGTTACAATCAATACTACTTTGGAGGCAGACATAGTCGGTAAAGTACTGAATAAGTTTAAGCACGATGTCGCTGAACACGAAAAACAATTAAAGAAGATTGTTGATTTTGCCAAGGTTAACAAGGTTGAGATTTCCGAAGCGAATGAAGTGATGAAAAAGGAAGAGCAGACCAAGAAGAAGAAAGAAGAAGATGAAAGACTCAGGAAGAATTTAGAGGAACAAAAGAAAAGAGAAGAAGAAGAAAGAAAGAAACAGGAACTTCAGGCATTTCTTGCCCGTGAGAAGAAAGAAAAAGAAGAAGCTGATCTTGCCAAGCAAAGAAAATCAGAACTTGAGAAACTATTCGAAACACAGAAGAAAATAAAGGAAAAGAAAGAACAGAGCCAGAAAAACTTTGAAAAGAAAAGGCTTGAAGAACAGACTGCTAAAAGGGAAAAAAAGGAATCCGGTAAAACCGGTGAGGCAGTTAAATCTGAAGAAAAGTCACTGGCAGATGTAAATGTTACTGAAACCGGTGTAACTCAAGCAACCGGTAAACAGGCATCAGCAAAATCTAAAGATGTAACTCCGGGAAGCACCGATAAAAAGAAAGAAACCGAAACTGCGGGTACTTCAAAGGAATTTCAGAAAAGCAAAGATTTTGATAAGACCAAAGAATTTCCCAAATCAAAAGAATTCGGCAAATCGTCTGACCAGAACAGACATAATAAACCAAAAGGCGAACAGACCTGGCAGAAAAAACCTTTCAACAAAGAAAAACCGCCATACAATAAATCCGGTCAGGGTAAAGAATCCGGTAAACAAAGCGGTAAACCTGATTATAAAGACAGAGGAAAATTCAAACCGAATGACCCGAATTCAAAAGGTAAGTTTGAAAAAGTTACAATTAAAGACCCGTCGAAGTCAGGCGTAAAGTTTAAGGATAAAAAGGAAAGTTTCTTTAAGTCAAGCAAACCTGTTATCCCTGCCGCTATTCCTTCCAAAGAAACGAAGAAAGTAATTAATAAGGATAAGGA
>CAIUQV010000437.1 GCA_903901375.1 uncultured Ignavibacteriota bacterium | reverse complement strand
GAAGAATAAAACTGGGTATTATCATACGCAAATAATTTTCCGGCGTAATCTTTCGCAGGATCGTTGTCTTTGGTTTGAGATCTTGAAACATCGAATATTACAGCAACACTATCCCCGAAATAATCTTTCAAGTTATTTAACGAAGGGTTATTTAATACATTTTGTTTTATTATTATATTTTTTAGTAAGTTTCCGTTGGCAATAAATTTGTTAATTACTGCTGGAATCGAACTATTTACATCACTTGTAGTTTGAATAATATCATTAATATATCCTGATATTGGTGGAGAAATACTATCATACTGCAAGTTTTTTGTTACATCTAAATAGTTTTGCTTTGCATTTGTTGGATTATCTATCATTTGAGGAAAATACAGAGCAATATCATTACTCTCTGTTACACCGATTAAAGTCCCTTGAGGATGATCTATTGCTTTAAGTTGAACTCTATCTAAATTGCTCACATCATTATTAAGTTCTTTAAGTTCCAATTTACAGGAACTATCAACATCATCAAATTTAGGATAAACATTAAGTTTATATTTGTCTGTTATATCTTTGTTTTGATAATCCTTAAATTCAGAACGGTGTAAAATATTATTGTCTTGAACAGATCTAACGCCATCGTAAACATACAAAAACGGACAGCCACCTATTGTACTACAATCGCTAACAAAACCATTATAATCTAAATGTATTCCATTTGAACTGTTATAAACATTCTCATCAACAGGGACTAGATAAAGCATTATTTTAACAAGATCATCTGCTGGAGATTTATCACTATTTAGAGGAATAGTCAATTTAATATTAATATTATTTATTCCTGCTAACAAGTAAATTGAGGTACCTTCTAAAATAGTTACACCATTTATTGTAAATGGTACTAGATGAAAATTCTCTTCAGATGCTTTTTTAAATTTTGTATCTGGAAATATCCTTACAGGGCTGGATAATTTTAAGCTAATATTTATTCCAGTGCTTCCACAATATGTAGATCCCCATTCGTATTGTTGTACATCAACCCCGGGTTTCATTCTTCTAATTCCATAATTATTATTCCATTCTTCAATTGTATAAATATCAGAAAATCTGTTTTGTGCCTCTATATTATTCAACGATACAAAATCTGAACTATAGGTGGAGTTTTTATGTGCAGTATTTGTACTACCCATATACTCAGTACTAATTGGAATATTCCACTGACCATTTTGAGGAGAAAATATTACTTTAAATTTATGTAAATACCCTAGACCATTTGCTGTATTTGATGATACTAACAAACCAACTGGGTCGATGCTACCAGGTAAATCAGAAATAAATTTTACTGATGTTGGAATATTACCTGGTTGAAATTTAATAACAGAAAAAGCATTTGGAGGGTTACTTGAAGGTAAATAGTTATTCTGATTTAAATGAATCAGCACAACTGAATTAGTATTTAAATCAATAAACGATAACATTGATCTATTAGCTTGTCCATTTAAATATTCAGAGTAAACATCACTCTTTCTTTCTGCAATTGGATAATTATGATTGTTATAATTATACG
>CAIUQV010000436.1 GCA_903901375.1 uncultured Ignavibacteriota bacterium | reverse complement strand
CCACCAGGCAGTAGAATTGTATCTCAAATATTCGGTTGTATGTTTCGAAGTATTTTTGGATTTTGGGATAATATTAAATTATAATGAGAAGAATAATATCAACTGACAGTTATAGACTGAAGTTCAGTGCAGAAAGAGTGTTTAATGCTGTTTCCGATGTAAGTGTTTACAAAGACTGGTGGAGCAGGAAGGTGAAAATCAAAGTGCTTAATATGACGGAAGAACTTGCAGGATCGCGTGTAGAGATTCGTGCTTCGGGCGGCTGGTTCAGGTGTGAGATAGTGTCTGTTATGAGGAATTCCGAAGTGAGGGTGAAATATTACGAGGGAGTGCAGACTGGCGAAGGCATCTGGAA
Organism: uncultured Ignavibacteriota bacterium; assembly: GCA_903901375.1. Lineage (GTDB taxonomy): Bacteria > Bacteroidota > Ignavibacteria > Tepidaquicellales > Tepidaquicellaceae > CAIKZJ01. The sequence goes on along the minus strand of CAIUQV010000436.1, from coordinate 1,462 downwards.
TCTGGAAAAGGCAGGGGATGGAGAAACAATCCTGACGTATTCTATAAACCTTGAACCGAACGGAATAATACCAGGAGTGCTTTCTAACTTTATTAATTTTTCACGAATACATTCGAATGCAATGAAGGAAATGTTTGCCGGACTGGAGAAATATCTGCAATCAGGAAAACAACTTTAATGAGTTCATAACGGTTTTACTATTAAATTAATCATTTGAAATGAAATACTTTTTATCAGCAGTTATAGCATCAATAGCAGTGATTGTTTACACGTTTCAGTTTAACACTGACGGTTTTGCGCATAGCCACGATATTGCAGGCGACATAGTATCGGCGAAGTGCGAATGCGGGTTTGAAACAACTATGAAACTGGGTGGAGGAAAGGCAAATTATAAGACAACGTGCTCTTTCCCTTACCATTGCAAGGATTGTTTTTCTCTTTCAGTACTGAATGCAATAGGAGATAAGTTTGCCTGTAAAAAGTGTTTTTCAGAGAACGTTGTATCTTATGATAATGATTCATTAAGAGCCGGTAAGAGCAGTAATAATGTATTCGGCTGGAACGTAAACGAGAAGAACTTTTCGCTGACAGATGAAATGTATTTTTGTCCGCAGTGCCGGGAAATGAAACTTAAATTTTCACAGGTTGGCAACTGGGATTAAACTTAAATCGAAACGGCTCGAGCGTGAACGTGTGACGATTGGGCGGATGATAGATTTGTACTGCGGAAAGAATCACGGAGGGACAATACTCTGCGCTGATTGTTCAGAGCTGAAAGACTATGCACTTCAGAGGCTTATACAGTGTCCTTTCGGAGATGAAAAGCCTGCTTGTTCGAACTGTACTGTCCACTGTTACAAGCAGGATATGCGCCAGCGCGTGAAAGAAGTGATGAGATTTTCCGGTCCGAGAATGCTATCCAAACATCCATACCTTGCTGTGATGCACCTGATAGACGAGAAGTTCATCAAGCCGAGGGCACTCCGAAAGAGCAAAATAATATAGTTTCCATTTTAGTTAGCAATTAAATTTACTAACTTAAATCAGTTAACAAATAGGCATATGAAACTAATTAAATTTACCGCAATAATTCTTTTTATACTGACAGGGATAATATCCGCACAGAATGACCCGATACAACAGGATAAACCGGAACTGACATTAATAGTAAAGGTTAAAGAAAGTATTCCGATAGGATATGCATATCGTTTCGAAGGAGAAGTACTGAAAGTGGAAAAGGGAGTTTTCTCGGACGGGAAACTGGATATAACAGTACTTACAGATGGGGATGGGGTTTACAATGCTCTTAAAGCGGATGAACCGAATAATGTCTTTAAAATTACATTTGTTTTCAATAAATCGGGTGAGCCTTATGCACACGCATTTGTGACAGGTTTTGTAGATTCTGAAATGAACTCGTGGAAGATTAAAAAGATTGAGATGTATAAAAATGATTAATGGT
>CAIUQV010000435.1 GCA_903901375.1 uncultured Ignavibacteriota bacterium | reverse complement strand
GATTCTCTTGTATCAAGCCAGCAATCGTGTGTCCATTTTTCCACGTTTTGCTTTGTAAGTTTGAGTTCTTCACCTTTAGACATAGCAGGTATTTTAACGTCAGGTCCCCTGAACACTCTTTTACCATCAGGCAATAATATAGGAACACCAATAGAAACTATCTCATTCCTTAATGCAGAATTTTTCTTTAGCAAATCGAGTATTTTCCTTGTAGAATTCTTCGATGTATCTTTAATAAATTTTTCAAAGTTCCCATACACAAGCTTTATCAGATGAGCTTCGTATAGTAATTTTGAAAGTCTCGGTGGACCTAACATTTCAAATGCGACTGAATTTGTATTGTGTTTTTTCTCAAGCTGTTTAATCTTCTCTACAGCACTATGCTGAAGGAATCCTGCCCTGTATGATGGTTCCATAGCAGAAGAATCCAATGCACTAATAACATCATTACCAGTGTTTCCACCTATTAACTCACGATAGATATTTTCTGCAATTTCCTCCGGCGTAACAAATTCCATCTGACCGTTTGTAGTAATTGCTTCAAATTCTCCTCTTGAAAATATACCATTCTCACCTGTGTCGATGTAAACAGTTTTTAATGTGCCCTTTTTCTTAAATTCTCTTTCTTCTTTAGAAGCAAATGTATTTTTTAATACTTCAGGTTTGTTAAAATCCACATCAAATAAAGGTATTGGTCTGCCTTTTTTTCTAATCTCACCATAGGTAATCTTCTTCCATGCAATAGATGCAGTAGGCTTAATTTCTTTTATCATAGGACCTTTCGGTGTTCTTGCCATTAGGAAAAGAAGAAGAGTTTGCGCTCCTGCAACAGAAGTCTTACTAAGAAGCACTCTTGAGGGTTTCTCTTCGCTATGCGTAAAAGGAATGTTTAACCCCATGCCACCTGTACCGCTCGTTCCGACTTTGAAATAATACTTTGTATTAAACTTTACCATTGAATTATACAGAACCTGTACATGTCGTATTAACTGAGGAACATATGAAGAACAAATCATCTTTTCTGATGCGATTCTTAACTGTTCAAAATCTTTTTCCTTGCTGCGGGTGATTTTCATTACATCATAATACGACTTGTATATATTCTGATACGCTATAGCGGTAGCAGTATTTATACAGTCAATAATTATATCTGGACGATGCTTCTCAAGCATTTTAAAAAGGCTTGATGATTTCAGTATTTTATCATCAAGTTCATTTACTATGTCATTTATTAATACACCGCGTTTCTTTTCATCATTCATATACAATTCCCTGTCCATATCTTTAAAATCCTCACGAACAAATATATTTCCCCAGGCAGGGACAAAAACACTCTTCTTTTTAAACTCTTTATTTAACTCTTTACAAACTTCTTCAGCTTCCTTCCTCAAAAGCGAAGTCAGAATAACCTGTTTAGGCTTTCCTTCCATTATCCTTCTTGCAATAGCTGAGCCTACCAGGCCCCAACCACCAAGAATTAATACTTTCTTATTTTGTATATCCATAGAAATTATTTAAATTGATATTAGTAAAAGGGAAATTTCGTTTTCTTACATATAAAGATATGGCTTCCATCCGTCGTCTATGCTCCCCAGAAAATTTTTTATAAAAGTAATGTGTGAAGGTTTTTTTGGTTTCACTTTCAATACCATTTTAGCCTCTTCCGGAGTTCTGCTGCCTTTCTTATTATTACATTTTATACAGGCAGTTACTAAATTCTCCCAGCTGTCTTCCCCTCCTCTGGACTTTGGTATAACGTGGTCTACAGTCAGATTAACAGAAGAACCGCAATAAAGACATTTATGATTATCTCTCCTTAAAATGTTTTTTCTTGATAATATAATTTTTTTATAAGGAACGCGAACGAATAAAGACAATCTTACTATACTGGGGCAATCAAAACTCTTGTAAACAGATTGAACTCTTTTGCCAACCTGAGAATAAATTATTTCTGCCTTCCCTAAAAATGTCAATACAATAGCACGTTTCACATTGCATATTGTTATCGGTTCATAGTTTTGATTTAAAACCAGAACTTTACCGTTAAGCAAACTGCCGTTACCTCCGTATCGTGCATTTTCTTTACTGTGGAAGACAAGCCCCCTTTCATATTTATTTAATTTTTAAATAAATCGCTTAAAATTAAACATATTGCATAGAATAATCAATTTAAAAGAAAATGCGGTTTTACTTTATTTTATTATAAGTAATAATCCTTTTTTACTGATTAAGTTTAATCAGAATCCTCCATTTAATGCTTATCTGGATATTATCTTGGTCTTATGTTGGCCTTATGTTGGTCTTCTATTGGTCTCTTTTCAGTCTCTAACCAGTCTCATTCCAGTCTCATTCCAGTCTCATTCCAGTCTCTAACCAGTCTCATAAAAACTTCAGATTATAAATCAAGAAGCCCTAAATAACACTTTAGGGCTTCTTATTCACTAAATTAAAGAAATGAATATTTTATGAATTATTTGATTATTGCCATTTTTTTAGTATTTATATAATCTTTGCCGTTTGCATTAGCAATGAATCTATAGAAATATATACCACTGGAAATATCGGAAGCATCAAATACTATTGTATGATAACCTGCATTTCTTACTTCATTAATTAAAGTCTTTATTTCTCTTCCTGTTACGTCATATAGTAGCATTTTCACCTTACTGTCATAAGGAATTTCAAAATTAATCTTTGTCTTGGGATTAAACGGATTCGGATAATTCTGGCTTAAATCATATTTTGTCGGGACTCCTACTTCTATTTCACTTTCCATTGAGTAGTACGCAGAGTTTCCATTATGGTCTATTTGCTTTAAACGATATTTATATTTCCCTGTTTGAAGATTTCTGTCTTTGTAAGTATAATTCGTAGGAATATTTACAGTACCTTTACCCGAAACAAAACCAACTTTTTCAAACACAAGATTTTCATTTGTGACCATTACTCTTTCTATTTCAAAACCTGAATTATTATTCTCATATGTTGTTATCCAGCTTAGTTTAATATCTCTTCCATTTACATATGAACTTAATGATGACAAAACAACAGGTAATACTCCTTGTTCACCACCGGTAAACGTGCTGAAACTTGTAACAGTACCTGATAATTGATTTGCATCAAGATTAGCTACAGATAATAATGTCCATGCACCACTACTGTATTTTCCACACCAAATGTCAACTTCATTTCCAATTACATCACTGTTAAGATACTGCAAGGTAACATCACACGAGAAATTTGTTATACCGCTCTGGCTAATACTCCAGTATCTGTTCAAATAACTTGTACTACTTGTATTATTCGGATGTTTTTGTTTAGATAGATTAACACCAACATATGCAGAGGCAAAACTTCCGGAAGTGAAATTAAGAGTAACAGGAGAATAATCAGATACTCCACCTCCGATAGGAAAAGTGAATGCACCTGTACCTGCGAATACCTTCCTCAATTCACCAGTACTTGTAGCATTTACAAGATTTGTAATACCCGGATCACCGGTAATACTTGCTGAGGAACCTAAAGTAAGATTATAAGCCCCCAGAGAAAGTATTCCATTGTATAAATTCAGTATTCCGTTTACAGTTAAATTGCCTGCCAACGTAAGACCATTAGCATTATTCAATGTCAGGTTTGTCAGAGTAGATATAGTACTTGGAATTGTAACTGAGCCACTACCTTTCACTTCAAGATTTGTTGTAGAAATATCAGCAGGAATATTAACCGTACCGCTACTGTTCACAATTAAGTTATTATAAGTTAATCCGTTTGTTTTGAATACTGTTTGAGTACTACCGTTGTATTCGACAGTCCCTCCTGTCATAACCATAGTTGCAAAATTTGAAGGGAAATTGCTTCCGGTCTGTCCCCCTGAATCTCCGCCGAGTTTCAAAGTACCAGCTATCGTCATTGTACCACCATTTGTATTTCTGTTGCAAGAATATGTACTTAAATTAAACAAGCAAATGCTATTTACAGTTAGGTCACCGGATACTGTTATGTTTGCACCAAGTGTTGTTGAGTTTAGATTATTAATTACCAGATTGTTGAAAACTGAGCTTCCTGATCCGTTAATCGTTTGTGGGTAGAATAAATTCATCGTC
>CAIUQV010000434.1 GCA_903901375.1 uncultured Ignavibacteriota bacterium | reverse complement strand
CAGCCTGCCTGATATATTTAATGAAATTAGAAACAATCTATGGAAGAAATAAACACAAAAAGCTCAATATTAATAGTAGACGACAAAGCTGAAAACATTCAGTTAATGGGCTCGCTTCTCAGGAAAGAATACAACCTTTATGTCGCAGATAATGGTACGAGTGCCGTTAAAATAGCGAATGATAAAAAACCTGATTTGATACTGCTCGACATTATGATGCCTGTTATGAACGGTTATGAAGTGTGTAAGATACTTAAAGAAAACATCGCCACGAAAGAAATACCCGTAATATTTCTTACTGCTAAAAACGAAGCAGAAGATATCGTTGAAGGGTTCAGGCTTGGAGCTGTTGATTACATCACAAAACCTTTTAAGAAAGATGAAGTTCTTGTACGTATTTCTACTCATATAAAACTAAAGGAATCTGAAAGAGAACTCAGAAAGAAAAATACTGAAATTGAAAAGTATGCCGCAGAACTGATAACACTGAATCAGGAAAAAGATAAGTTTTTCTCAATCATAGCACACGACCTGAAAAATCCTATCAGCGGATTTCTCGGTCTTACGGAAATGGTTGGCGAGAGAATAGAATCTTTTTCGACCGATGAACTGAAACACTATATGAGTCTTATGAACCAGTCTGCAGGTCAGTTATACACACTGCTGATTAATCTGCTCGAATGGTCTAAACTGCAAATGGGTAAGGTTGACTTTATCCCTTCTTCAAACAATCTTTATGAAACGGGTCATAAAACCCTGATACAGTTAAGCTCTGCCATAAAAGATAAAAATGTAGAATGTGTAAATTCTGTTCCGAAGGACATTACTTTTGTGTACGACCGTTATATGCTCGAAACCGTTCTTAGGAATCTTGTCGGCAATGCAGTTAAATTCACGAAGAAAGACGGCAAAGTTGTTCTGTCAGCAGAAATAAAGGACGGCAATGTTATTTTATCTGTAGAAGATTTTGGAATCGGAATGCCCCCTGAACTTGCCGCTAAAATATTCAGCCTTAAAGAAGTTGTTTCCCGAAAGGGTACCGGCGGTGAGCCGAGCTCGGGACTGGGTCTGCTTCTGTGCAAAAGTTTTGTGGAAAAGAACAGCGGCAGTATATGGTTTAAAACTGAACAGAATAAAGGTACTGTTTTCTATGTTTCTTTGCCGTACATAGTTCTGTAGTTATTTCAGGTAAACAAGTTTTCCTGTTTTGATGTGATTGCCCCCGCTAAGCATTATATAGTATATCCCGGATGACAGTTTGCTGTTTGCCTTCCATGGAATTTTGTGTTTACCGGGATTCATCATACCCGAATACAGTTTTTCTGCTAACCGTCCTTCGGAATTATATATACTGATTTCTACATTAGTTCGTATATTCACTTCAAAATTTATTACTGTCATTCCGTTGAAAGGGTTAGGATAATTTTCGTAAAGTGTAAAACCCGTCTCCTGTTCTTTCCTGTTTTCTCCGGCGCTTAAAATATAGTTTGATGCAATTGTCTGCAGGTACTGCGCTGTTGAGGGAGGTAGGCCGCCGTAGTATGAAGCACCTGTACAGGAAGAGTTGAATATCCTCGAGTAAAAAGCACAGGCAGTCAAATATGTACCCGCAAGCGAAGGATGACTTAAATCGGAATCCCAGAGCACAACTGTTGAATCTGTGTTGACTGATTGCCGCCATACGTTTCCTGCTCTGCATACCGCATCACCCAGTTCATTCGCAATTCTTAAGTACGCCGCAGATAACGAATCCTGCATATGTGAATAATTTATAAACGGAGGACTGCAGCTCGTATCAATACACTGTATCCCGCCGTATCTTCTTCCCCATGTCATAAAAAACATTGTATTGCTGTTGTAAGACCTGATTAACGAATCAAGTTTTCTGGCAGACGGATAGGTCGAGTTATTCCTGAAATAATCTATTACCGGCATCTGGCTTTGTTCCTGCAGTACTACAAAATTCCAGTTTCCTTTTGATATTTTCTGCACCGTTTCGCTGTTCGCAAGATGAAGCTCGAATGAATAACCACCCGGCGCACTCATTTCTGTGTACACTGCCTTTCCAAGTGAACTGCTTATGTTCGCAAACATCAAAGGTAAATCATTCACGTATGTATAGCTGTTCCCTATAAAAAGCACCCTTGTTGTGTCCGCAAAGAGTATCGCAGGTACAAACATTAACAACAGTATGTAAGTAAATCGGCTTTTCAATCAGTTAATCCTGTAAAATCATTATTAAATTTTAGAGCAAAATATTCAATTATACCCCCGATAGGAGTAAATTTTGGTATAGAAGATATTTCCTATACTGCCTAATTTTGTACTGTTGTTTTTCATTTTTATTGTTCTCCTCCTTATTGACAGAAGCGTCTCCTCCTTGATGCTTCTGTCTTTTTTTATCCCGCTCATAGTTCGGCGTTAAACAAACACTCGTGTATAGCTCCCTCTTTGTTTAAAGTACTTTTCATCAGACTTATGTTCCTGATTTCGAAACTGCCGGCTAATGATAAATCAGTCGGCATTTTTATACGGCAGTTCCTTTTCACTCTTCCGAGTGTAATGTGTGCATGATACTTTCCGCTGTGTTCGAAACCAAGACTTTTCACACAATCTTTTATAAACTTGTTAAGTCTCTGGAGCTTGTTTTCATTATCTTTCAGTTCTACGAATAATACATTTGGTCTTTTAATGTCTGGAAATCCGCTTAGTCTCCCAAGCTCGAGGTTTATGGTTCCTATACCTTCTTCTTTAATATCTGCCAGACAGTTCTTGATATTTTCTATTTCTGTCTCTTCTGTATCCCCTATGAAAAATATTGTAATGTGAAATTTGTCCGGAGTTTCCCATCTGACATTATGAGAATCAGCATATCCTAATGAATGTTTGACTGTATCCTGAAATTCTTTAATAACTGCTGCAGTTTCCCTGCTTATATTCAGGGATATGAAAGCCCTCATTTTGATTGTTTTTTAAATTGAATAACTTTCCTTAAATTTGTAATATGATAAGATTTAGTTAATATTAAAAGTAAAATAGATTGACCGAAAATGATAAGCTGCTTGCAGAGAAGTTTATAGGTTTTGTAAACATCGTTAGAAAACTTCGTGCAGAGTGTCCCTGGGATAAAGAACAGACTCACGGAAGCCTTAGAAGATGTTTGCTTGAAGAATCTTACGAAGTTCTCGAGGCTATAGACAACAATGATATGAATGAGCTGAAAAAAGAACTGGGAGATTTGATGCTGCAGGTTGTATTTCACGGCATTATGGGAGAGGAAAAGTCAGTCTTCGACCTTTGCAGCGTACTCGATTCCGAAACAGAAAAACTAATTAGGAGACATCCGCACGTTTTTGGAGATGTCAAAGTATCGGGAAGTGACGAGGTGAAAACAAACTGGGAAAAACTCAAACAGCAGGAAGGAAGATTATCCGTTCTTGACGGTGTTCCGAAAGAACTGCCTTCTTTGTTCAGAGCATACAGGGTTCAGGAGAAAGCTGCTAAGGTTGGTTTCGACTGGAAGGACGTTAAACCCGTATATGCTAAAATACTTGAAGAAATTTCTGAGTTAAAAGAGAACATTGAAAATCATACTTCTCAGGAAAAGATTGAAGATGAATTCGGTGATGTGCTTTTCTCTATCGTGAATTATGCAAGGTTTATAAAGGTTAATCCCGAAGACGCTTTAAGAAAAACTATTGAAAAGTTTATATTCCGTTTTCAGAAGATTGAAGAGTATGCATCGGAAAATAATCTTGTTCTCGATGAAATGACACTCGAGGAAATGGACGAAGTATGGGTAAGGGTTAAAAATAACAGCAGAGGATAGAACATTTGATTACAAAGAAACATCATTCTGTGGGGATTATTCTGTTCTATTATTTTCCGCGTTCAAGGAAATACCTGCTCGTGAAACAGCATCAGGGGCACTGGGGTTTTCCAAAGGGGCATACGGAAAGCGGCGAGAAGTATCTGGATACTGCCCTTCGCGAACTTAATGAAGAAACAGGTATTAAAAAGATTAAACTCCTGAAAAAGAAAATACTCTTCAGGGATAATTATTCCTTTGTTAATAATGCCGGTGTTAAAATTATTAAAACAGTTGATTACTTTATTGCAGAATCTCTTGTTACAAAGGTTAAAATAGATAATTACGAAATACTGAATTATAAATGGCTTACGTATGAAAAGGCATTTGAGAAAATTACTTTCGGGAAATCAAAAAAATTATTAAAGCAAGCAAATAAATACATAAGTGATTATGAAAATGGCAAATAGAAAACTGTTATATGCAGTTCTGTTCTTTGTCATATGGCTGCCGGTTACAATACCTGCACAAACGAAAGACAGAATTGCTGAATTAAAAGAGAACATTGATGCAATTGTTAAATCTGTTAATTGTGATGTTTCGGTTCAGGTTGCGAGTGCAACTAAGTATGACCTCCTTTACGAATACCAGTCGGGTAAGAAAATGATACCCGCCTCCATTTCCAAAGTTGTTACGTCTGCGATTGCACTTCAGTATCTCGGAGCAGGATATGAGTTTAAAACTGTACTGTACACAGATGATGTTAATATTTCGGACGGTGTCATAAACGGAAATCTTTACATCAAGGGTTATGGCGACCCCGAATTCGATACGGGAGACCTGAATGCTTTAATAAAGAAGTTTTATTCAAAGAATATTACTGAAATTACCGGTAACATTATCTACGATGATTCTTATCTTGATAATGAAAACTTTGGTCTGGCAAATTACTATTCGGGCGATACAAAATTACAGTACTGGCCTTTTGTTAACGCATTGAGTTTTAACAAGAATGCAAGCCGCGTAAACCCGTCTTCGGAAATCGCAAACATTCTTCAGAGTGATTTTACTTCAAAAAATATAAAACTCGGCGGTATCATTATTCCGGGAACAGCCCCTGAATCAGGAAAGGAAATAGCAAGAATAACTCATAGTATGTCTGAAGTTCTTGCCAATATGAACAAGCCAAGCGATAACCATTCTGCAATAACTATATTTAAAGTCGTCGGTGCCGTATTTAACAGACCTCCGGGAACCCTTAAAAAAGGTGAAGACGCAGTGATAGACCTTTTTTCAAACATTGGTATTTCCAGAAGCGAATATGAATTCCTTGAAGGCTCAGGTTTAACAAGGTTTAATTTTGCTACTTCAAACGTTTACATTCAGCTTTTGAAATATCTCTTCGACAGTGAAAATGTGTTCGATATATTCTATAAGTCGCTTCCCGTGTCCGGGGTCGACGGAACACTTAAGAAGCGAATGAAAGGTACCGAGGCAGAACAGAACGTTCATGCAAAGACGGGTTCAATCAACGGAGTCAGTACATTGACGGGGTATGCCATCTCAAGGGATAACGAACTGCTGATATTCTACATCGCAATGAACGGGTTTAAAGGTGGTAACTGGGAACCGTACAGAGAAAAGCAGGACCTCATTTGCGAAAAGCTTTGTCAGTTTTCCAGAAAATAAATTTTAACATGAGCACTATTGAAAAAGTACAATCCGTTACGGATATAGAATCTCCTGTTCTGAGAAAACTGATTCTGTTCAACTCAAACCACGTATGGGAACAGGTAATTTTGCAATTGCAAAAGGCAACGGGATTTGATATTATTCAGTGTGAGCAGATTGCTGTTATTGCACACACTAAAGGTAAAGCGACTGTAAAGTCGGGTATGGTAAGCGAACTTTCAAAAATTAACAGTGTTTTGAAAGAAATAAATCTCGTTACGGAAATTCAATAATTTCTATGAGCATTATTAGGGTAAAGAAAATTTTTGGAGTAATTCTGTTCGTCGCATTGTCGTCTGTTTATTCTTTTGCCCAGAATAAATATAATTATGATTTTGAGCAAAACTGGGAATGGATAGACCTGATGCTGTCTGAACAGTGCCAGATGTTCGGTGTTCTTGATGACATCAAATATCTGCGTGACGAGCTGAACATTATTGAAGGAAGAAAACTTTTCAGGGAATTAGCCAAACTCGATTCACTGAATGAAATAAGGCTTCTTCCTAAGATTATAGAATCGGATTTAGCCGTCAACAAACCTTACTTTACAAAATTAATCACTCCCGTTGTAGAGAATGCAGAATTTTCAGATAATTTCGGCGGTATTGTAAAAGCTGCCGTAAGACTAACCGAGTTAAGAAATTCTTTTCAGGAAGAAAACAAACTTTTCGACAAAAGAGATTATTTCCTGAAAACAACAGAACAGATTCCTTCTGACATTAAACTGAACTTTCTTTCGAGAGATGCTGACTTTATTTTAAACATTCTCGCAAAACCTTTAACAGAAGAAGATTACAACAGCTTTTACGGTTCGGAAGAAGTAACCGCTTATCTTTCACTTTTCAGAAATCACTGCATAACAAAAGAAGAACTTATTAATTGTTTCCGGCAGGTAAAGAAAAATGACCCGCTGACGAATGTTTACATCAGTTG
>CAIUQV010000433.1 GCA_903901375.1 uncultured Ignavibacteriota bacterium | reverse complement strand
GCCATATATAAAGCACTGCGGGAAGTCCCGCATCCGAGACTGCGGCATCAGTTCTGGAAAGCCGTCTCAGAAAAACTTGATATGGCTTTTTAAAGTAATTTGTGCTTTGCTCGTATGAAATTTCTGTTCTCCGTTTTCGGAAAACAGAACATTTCTTATTTCATAGCACAAATTATACGTTTTAAAAATTTGAAATACAGTTATGAACATTTTATATATAGAAAACAAAAACAGCAATATTGTAATTATCCTTAAGATGAAATATATATGTTAATAGACAAAATCATTATTATAATGTACTCAAACAGGAATGGAATAATTCCCGTCTCCCATTATTTTTTCCTGTATTTTCCTTACTTCAGGTATCAAAATACCTATATATCAACTTTTTTAAGCCTGGAACAAATATTATTAATATATTTCTTCAATAAACTTATAAATAAACTTATCAATCAACTTAAATTAAAACCAAAAGGAGTGGAATATGCCAAAAGGACCACAAAGAAAGAAGTAAAGTCTTAACGTTTTCAGAAGAGTGTAAAAGATTATAAGGAGTTCAAACACAACAATAATAATTTTAAAAAGGAGCTGGCACAATCTGTATGAATCGAACCAAGGACGGAAAGATTCAAATAATATAATAGTAAAATTATTTAATTTATGATGTGTCAGCCCTTTGTAGATGAAGTTAATGGAATTTGAATAAACTTTAAATGACGTACATAATGACTGACGTAAGACTAAAGAGGGATTGGAATTACAAATTCATATATTTTAAATCATTCAAAGCAATCGCCTTTAGCGAAGGAGAATAACTCACTGATTAAGATGAATAATTATATGTTGAATGTATCCAATAATCGTTACACAGTAAGTCGGAGTTTGTTTTACAATTTTCAAAATTAAATTTATTAAAATGAAAAATATTATATTAGTTTTATCAGTTATTATATTTGAAATAATCTCAAATATATGTAATGCTCAAATGTTTGTTTCTGAATGGAATAATAATTCAAATATTCCTTGGTTAGGTGCATGGCATTTGACAAGTAACGATATACATTTAGGAGCAAATTTCGTTTATGGTAGTACTGACAAGAAAAAAATTAATCTTCTAAATATTAATAGTTCCAATGGTTGGGCTATGATATGCAGATATTCTACTTCGGGATATTTCCGTAGTGCTTGGAATAATGGAGGTAATAATGTTATTGGAAATTGGTCTATAAATAGTGATGATAAATATGTTACAATATTTGATAGTTCAAGGGGTACACATAATTTGTTAGCCATAAATAATAGAACAAGGCATTCTCAAATGATGGTTTATAGAACGGAATGGGCTTATCCGTCATGGGATCCAATTTGGGGGAATAATGCAACTGGTTGGATAAACGGATGGTTGATTAGTGATGATGATAGATATTTAAGTGGAAATTTTGAATATGGAAATAACTTCAATGAATTATTATGTCTAAATACAAGGACAGGCTGGATTTCAATTTCTAAATATTATGGCGGAATTTTGTTAGCATATATTCAAACGCAGGAAGTGGCAGCATATCAGGGTGGGTTATGAGAAGCAACGATATTTATCTATCAGGTGATATAGATGGAGATAACAAGGCAGAGCTTATTATTGCCAATTCAAGTTCTAATTGTGCTTCTGTTTTTAAGCTTATAAATGGCAACTTAACTTGTATTTGGTTCAATAATTGTAATCCAAATGTCGGTTTAGGAGGGTGGACTAATTTATACAACACAAAATTTGTTATACATGATTTTGATAAAGATAATCGGGAAGAGATAATGTTTGTTAATTCAAGCAACCTGTGGTGTACTATTAAAAAGTTTGATTTAAACAGTCAATATTGGCCCGACCTATTTTGTAATTATGGAAATGGAACAATCTGTGGGTGGCCTATAAGTGGTAGCGACAAATATATATCGGGTGATTATGGTTCAAATAATAACAGAGAAAATTTACTATGTATTAATCCAAATAATGGGCTATCAAATTTATTTTACGTAAATAATGCAACCGTTGAAGATGTTGTTTCTTCAAAAACTCAAGAGATTTTATCGGTTTCACCAAATCCTTTTAATATGCAAACAAAATTATCAGTTAATTTGGTAAAAGATGAAAATGTAAAAATAATTATCTACAATGTTTTGGGTAAAGAAATTAAATTATTAAATAATTCAGTTCTCTCAAAAGGAATTCATACTTTTGTATGGGATGGTACAGATAATAACAACAATATACTATCTAGTGGAAATTACTTCTTAAAAGTGATATCTGGGAGTTCGGTTTTAACACGTAAATTGATAATTAATAAATAATAATTTAAAATTTATTTGAGAGTGGGTAATCCCCACTCTCATCTTTCAATAGTATGAACAAAAAAATTATAATTATAATTTTATTCGTCACAGTAATTGTGAGATTGTATCATATACTGTCACCCGTTGGGGGCTGGCATTCGTGGCGTCAGGCGGATACGGCTGCAATTGCAAGAAATTTCTATGATTCGGGAAATAATATTCTTTATCCTCAAATAGATTGGAGAGGGACAACCCAGGGATATGTGGAATCTGAATTTCATATCTATCCTTATTTTATTTCAACCATTTATAATATCTTTGGGGTTTATGACTATTTTGGAAGAATCATTTCGGTGATATTTTCAGTGTTTTCAGTGTTTGGATTGTACTTAATAGTAAGAAAAACGATTTCCGAAAGAACAGCTCTATGGGCTGCGTTTATATTTTCAATACTACCCTTAAATATATATTTCACGAGAGTTTTTATGCCAGAATCTTCAATGCTGATGTGCTCAATATTTGGAATATATTTTTTCCTGAGATGGATTGAAGAAGATAAACTCATACATTATTTATTCGCAATCGTTTTTGTTTCGCTTGCATGTCTTATTAAACTTCCAACATTGTACATTGGATTACCGCTTGCCTTTCTTGCTTTTAATAAATTCAGGTGGAAAATGTTTATTCAATGGAAGATTATAGTTATGGTTATTATTGTATTTGCGTTTGTCTTTTTGTGGTATTATCACGCGCATCAACTCTTAAAGCAAACGGGCCTTTCTTTCAGCATCTGGAACGTAGGCGAAGATAAATGGGGTATGATTGGAATACTATTAAAACCAAATTTCTACAATGACATATTTATTAGAACAATCGGGGAAAGACATTTAACTTATGCCGGATTTGTAATTTTTGTCTGGGGATTGTTTATCAAAAGAGAGTATAGTTATGAAATGCTTTTCGATTATTATTTGGTTTCAGTCATTATTTTTATACTTATTGCACCACAGGCTCATCAAGCACAGGAGTACTATCAGTTACCGTTTAATATTCCCGCATCTGTTTTTATTGCAAAGGTGTTTTCGAAATATATAAGCTTTAAAGAATATAAAGTTAGATTTTTGAGCAATAAACTTGCTCTATCAGTTGTTACATTGGCACTTATTTTGATTCCCGTATTGTCTTTTCTTAGAATGGCTAACTTTATGAAAAGTGAAAACTCCGATTCACCAATATATAAGTTATCAAGCGAAGTAAGAAATACAATCCCTAAAAACGATTTAATAGTTACAGTCTCAAATGGAAACCCCGTATATTTGTATCTTTCCGAAAGAAAGGGTTGGACGGCTTTTACCGGTATAATAAGTAAAGAATATTTAGAAAAAATTAAATCCGAAGGCGCTGATTATATAATAGGAGAAAAACCAGATTTTAAAGATTGCCCCGATAAACTTGATATAATATTGAAAAACAACGAGAATATTATAAACAATGAAAAATACTTTATTGTGAAGCTTTGATTTTGTTATCAAGCTATTTTAAAACCCTAAAAGAGATTGAAGTTTAAAATGAAAGCCTCTTGACATTCAATAAAATATTTAGTATATTTATGTGTATAGTGTAAGGTGTATTCAAATACATCATTTAAACACTATACTTATGTTGTTTTTCTCTTAAAATGACTTAATTATATGAAATAACAACAAAAAGCCCCATCATACACTATAGATACACTGCAAATACACTACTGATACACTAAAAACGCACTATCCGCCCGTCATTCTCCTATCTTCCACCCGTTGATTCCATATGTAAACCATATTAAATGCATATTCCCTCAATATTAAATCTATATCCTTATACGTAATTCCTTAAAGAACAGGTTTTAGGGATATTTTCCTGCTTTTCTTACTTTAATTAAATTTTAAACGTGAATATTTAATATCGCGTTCTGTTCTTTGGTTTCCTTTTTCTTAATTCCTGATTATCAGGATTTGCACTTATCCATTTGTGTAATTCGATTAATAGCAAAATACGCGGATTTATCATCTCTCTTTAAGTGGATTTTATCGTCGCGGCAGCTTACTGCCTTACAAATTATATACTTGAAAAAACCGTTATTTTGTTTTATAATTAATTAATTGCTCATCAAAAACTGTTGCCCGTTATGGATAATATTTTAGTTAAGAAAAGTATTTCTTTCAATCAGAATCCGGCTGATGCTATTGCTGAAATCCATAAAGATATTTTTATGGATGTTAATCAGTACAGTCTTTTGTTCTGCTCTTCTAATTATGACCTGAACCTTCTCGGAAATGAAATTAAAAACCTGTTCGGCGAACGTGTTCTCTGCTGTACCACTTCAGGCGAAATTTCTTCGGAAGGTTATACAAAGAACAGTATTGTCGCTGCCGGTATTTCATCCGATAAAATGAGGTTCCATAAGTTCTTTATCAATAATGTTAATGATTTTGATGCCGGGTCAGCAAAGAAGATAGCTAATGATTTTGCAAAAGTTAAAAACAATCCTGCTCTGAAGAATGCTAAGTATCTCGGGCTTTTGATTATTGACGGGCTCTCCCTTCAGGAAGATAAGATTATTGCCCTGCTTTCTAAATCGCTCGATTCGGTTGAAATTGTCGGCGGCTCTTCGGGTGACGATTTAAGGTTTGTGAGCACACATATTTATGACAATGGTGTCTTTAAACAGAATTCCGCTGAACTGCTTATTATTGAAACAGAAATTCCT
>CAIUQV010000432.1 GCA_903901375.1 uncultured Ignavibacteriota bacterium | reverse complement strand
GGGCTGAAGCAGTTTTTTGAAGAATAATATAGCCATCAGCATTTGTGATTGAACTTGCAGCATCGAATGATAAATTTATTTGAGTTTGCGAAGCAGCAACACTTGTAAATGTAGTACTGTGTGAAGATGGTTCTGTAGAATAAGTCCAGAAATTAACAGCACTACCGTATCCAGTCCCAACCGAGTTAGTAGCGTAAGATACTACCTTATATCTTGTTTCAGGAGACAATGAAGTAATTGAGCCCGTAAACGCACCTGTACCGAATGAACCGTTTTCTGTACTGTGCGAATTAGATATTGTAGGATCCGGATTTGTAAAAATATCCCAGCATACACCTCTAACAGTTGGATTGACACCTCCAGTATTTGTAATATTACCATTACCAGTTGCTGTTGAATTTCCAAAATTAGTTACTGCTTGTGTTGTAACAGTTGGAGCAACATTACTTGCACTTGTGGACGAAATAGTAATATCATCTAGTTTAATTCTATCTCTTGACCCAGAACCTGATGAAGCATAATAAATCCAGCGAACTTGAACAACTGGATTATTATCTACTGAAGAAGGCAATGCAATATTTGTAAATGTTTGATCTGCATTTGTCCCATTCAACGCACTAAGATATTCAGTTGTTGGAGTCACATCTGTAAAAGAGCCAGATGTACCTATTCTGTATTGTAATCTTAAACCATTGATTCTTGTAGTTCCATCATTAAGTTGTCCTGCTGTAAAAGTTACTGAAACGTTGCTTCTGCCAGTAGTATTTATTGCTACTACTATAGCACCTAGGTTATTTGAACTGCTATTAAGAATGCTTATTCCATTTGCAACTTCATTACGAATAGATCCAGTTGAAATTCCAGACGTACTAACACTTAAAACAAAATCTGCGCTTGGAGCATTAGTTGTGGCAGTTGTAGGTTCAGCAGCAAATTTCCACCCTGCCATATTAGTTGGATATGTTGTTGTAGTTCCAGAAGCAAATCCAGTAAATGTAAAATTTCCTGATGATAAATCAAAAGCAGTCGGATTTGTCTGCCCCAATACCACATTCACCAATACCATTAGCATTAAAGCGGAGAGGATGATTTGTTTTGTAAAGTTTTTCATGTTTTTAATTGTTAATTATATTAATATTAATTGTAATTTTTGTGATTTGAAAAACAGAACGAATAAATTGAATGTATAAATGAAATAAATAATTGGAACGTAAGGAATTTTGCGAGCGAGTGTCTGCACGCAGTTCTGATGAGAACGGCATTGTTTTTGGATGATGATTACCCATTTACATTTTACCCTGCAGGAATATGAGCAGTAAAAAATTTATTTTCCGAACCCCTTCGGAAAATTACCCCTAACCCATGAACCCCGTTTTACTTAACTTTTATTTGTTAATGTCGTGAGTAAGAATTATTGAAAAGTCTGTGTGCAGATTCCAGAATTTATGGACGAGATAAAACAGAAACCCAAACTTTTATAATGTTTACCCTTTTACTTATTACAAACTTACACAAATTGAATTTAACTTGCAAGAGGGGAATGTTAAATAATTGTAAAGAGAAAGTGGCAGAGCAATTCACCACTGAGCACACCGAGTTCACAGAGCAAAAGAAAAGCAGACACGAATTCACACGAATGTCACGAATTAAAAGAATAGAATAGAGCAAAAGAATATTTCCCGCTAAATTCACGAAACTTAATAACGAGAAAAAGATTTCCACGATTCCGTTTAAGAACATAACGGAATGACAGGTGGTATAAGATATTTATCATCGCTAATTAAACGAATTACACTAATTAGAGATTTAAAACAAAAAGATTATTAAGGCAAGGAGAAAAAAGATTCTCTTATCTTTTAATTCGTGAAAATTTGTGTCAGAGCTCTTATCGTTTCATTTTCTAATCTGTGATAATCAGTTGAATCTGTGGAAATCAGTGTTCAACTCTCTTTTCTTTGTTCTCAGCTTTTCCTCTGTTCTCCTCTGTTGTGAAATCTTTATCTTATTCAATCAGATGACCTCCTGATGGTCTTATGTTGGCCTCCTGATGGTCTTATGTTGGTCTTATGATGGTCTTATGTTGGTCTTAGATTGGTCTTATTTTGGTGTTATAATTATCATTGTCAATCAGTTTCATTCATTTATTATGATATCCAGTTATTTGAAATGTTCTTCATATTTGTAAGATCTTATCTTTTATTTCTAACTCAAATATGTCTGCCATTTATAAGGTATGCTTTAAATATAGCATTTGAATTATTAGAATAATTTAAATACTATATAATATAAGATATAAACTAAAATGCAATTTAGTTTACATTCATTACACAAATGTTAACTGTTTTGGTAATTTTATCGCTTGTCGCCTCGTCCATTTCAGGCTTCAATACCTGAAAATAAACTGTTTTCAGGCACGTTCTCGTATGGTTCTCGTATGTTTCTCGTCATAACTTGGTCTACCTTGCGCTCCGGATAGGTATTTTTGTCGTTCACTTGTCATTTGGTCGGTGGGAGGTAATTGGGAGTTATCCGTGAGTTGAATGCCACTTATGTGCAATTCGGGAGCCATTTTGATGCCACTTTGATGCCACTCCAAGCCACTTCACTGCCACTTTCATGCCACTTCACTGCCACTTTCAAGCCACCGCTAATCAGATTTTGTTCTATACGCTAAATTTTAAAGATTTTCAGTATCAATTTTGCATACTGAAAATCTCTCTGTTTTTGCACTATGCGATTTTCTGTATCGACTTTAGTATATCATACAAAAAACAAAAATATGTGCCAGTATCGTTTAAGTATATTTTAAGTATCATTTCAGTATGTTTTAAGTATCATTTCAGTATGTTTTAAGTATCAAACCAGTATATAATTAGTATCATATTAGTCTTATGTTGGGTTTTGATGGTATCACTTATTAATTGCTTGTGATAGGGGAGGAATCTATAGGTTTTCGAATTTTCACAAGCAGGGATGCTTGTGTTACCCTTTTGATTTCACAAGCAGGGATGTTATTCGAAGCGAGTCTCCGATTTGTTTTATTCTTTGTTAATATTAATGGCAAATATAAATATCCGTGAAAATCAGTTCTTATCGTCTTTTATCAGCGTTCTATTATCTTAGATTAATGTTCCTTAATTTTAAAATATGAAATGTAAATTTGCAATTTCAATTTTAAAATTTACAATTACAAAAAGACGGTCAAATGCTATAGACCGTCTTAAATTATTAGGAGAAAAAAATGAGAAAACTCTGTTATTTCACGAAAGTCATTTTCTTGGTGATGATTAATTCGTTGCCGTTAGAATTTGTAATCAGGCGGTAGAAGTAAAAACCTGATGATAAATCCTTTGCGTTAAAATCTGTTGAGTATATTCCTGCTTTCTGACTTTCGTTCACTAATGTTCTTACTTCTCTGCCGAGTGCGTCGTAGATTATTAATTTCACTTTGCTGTCCACCGGTAGTTCATAATCTATCTTTGTTGACGG
>CAIUQV010000431.1 GCA_903901375.1 uncultured Ignavibacteriota bacterium | reverse complement strand
TAACTACATAAGTAGTTTAATAACTATACAATTTTATCACTACATCAGACATTAAAGTTGGAATACTATCTGTTTTTGCATAAAAGTGCTTTGGCACGCATATTGTAAGATATTTAGTAAATAATTTCATAAAATAAATATAGGGAGATTTAGACAATGGGAACAGAAGCTAAAACAAATTTAGTTAATCCATACACAATAATACTCGGAATAGTATTGTTTGTATTCGTTAACCTGGCAATTTTCAGTTAAAAAAATGTGCTAACCTGCGAATAATAAGGTATAACCCGGATTCTTCAACAGATAAAATTTTTTCTCCAAACAAATAATAAAACCGGTTATATCTTTTTATTCGCAGGTATCTTTTTCATTTACCCGAAATCGCAATAATAAATAGGTTTTTTAGGTATCTCTGCATTCAATTCAATTAATGTAGTAGTATTACTATGTTATTATATATTATACTGCATTCATACTATCATACACTTCATTTTTAAGCAAATTTAAGCATTTACCCTTGGCACGTTAATTGAATTACTATAAGTAAATGAATTAAAACACGACATGAAAATAGTAAACATAATAATAGCAATAATAGTAATAACACTCACGAGTCAGTTAACATTCGGACAATGGCTTCCGGTAAACTCTTTAAGTCTTGATTCTTACCCGGCAGTCTCGATGGCAAGTAACAACATAGTATACGTAGCCGGTTCACAGAAATCACAGAACGATAAAGGTATAGTTTATAAATCAACGGACGGCGGAACATCATTCTCAACGATAGCGATGGTTCCATCGACAAGAAAACTTTACTGCATCAATGCAAGAAGCGAAAGTGATATCTTTATCGGTGAAGGCGGAGTTAACGGTGGTCAGGCAAGTCAGTTAAAAGTTTACAGAAGCACAAACGGTGCAACAAGCTGGAATGCAGTAATCACATTAGTAGACAAAGGTTTCTTTAACTGGATACTTTTCTCGAAGAGTTCACCTTCTTTTGGAGTAGTAATGTCAAACCCAAAAGCTTCTGCAAATGGTGATTTTCAGCTCTGGAAAACAACAAACGGCGGAACAAACTGGACAGCTTTCACAGCACCTGACCAGAAATCAAACGGATATTTTAATTCAGGATACGTAATAGACCAGAACTTCTTCGGCTTCGGACTTGGAAGCAAACCTGGAATAATGATGACAACTAACGGCGGAACAAACTGGAGATTAGCAGATTTATCAGCATTCAGCTCAAAGGGTGTTTCATCAGTAAGCTTTAACGAAGACAAAACAAATGGAATTGCAACATTCATAAACGATAACGTAATAGTAAGAACAACAAACGGCGGTACAAGCTGGTTTGTACAGTCAGTAGTACCAGGAAACGTTTTAATCTCAGGTAACGGCTCAGTAAAATACATATACGGAACAAACGCAATTTATTTAATAGTATCGAGCACAACAGGAACACAGAGCTATAAATCAGTTGATAACGGTGCAACATGGGAATCGATTCCTGTACCTTCACAGGTAAAAGACGTTTACAATTTCGATATC
>CAIUQV010000430.1 GCA_903901375.1 uncultured Ignavibacteriota bacterium | reverse complement strand
GGTGGCGATGTTTTCTTTAAGTATCTTACACACTTCATAACCGTTCATAACAGGCATCATAATATCGAGCAGTATCAAATCAGGTTTTTTATCATTCGCTATTTTAACGGCACTCGTGCCATTATCTGCAACATAAAGGTTGTATTCTTTCCTGAGAAGCGAGCCCATTAACTGAATGTTCTCAGCTTTGTCGTCTACTATTAATATTGAGCTTTTTGTGTTTATTTCTTCCATAGATTGTTTCTAATTTCATTAAATATATCAGGCAGGCTGTTAAGTCTCTTTTTCAAAGAGGTGATATCGAAGTTATTAAAATCTTCTTTAAGTGATTTAATCTGAACATCTGCGAGTGTGTATGACTTTTCCTTACAGAAAGAATTTAGGTCATTGATAAAGACTCCTATTTCCGATAGATCCATATATTCGGGAAGGTTCTTGCTTCTTTCGCCAAAAAGGTTTATCAGTTCATTCGTGCAGACAATTAATCTTTCTTTCTCGGTATTATCAATTCCTGATAAATCAACTTTCAATTCTTCCGGTTCGGGAGCGGAAAGAATTTCATAAGGCAGATATTTTACGAGCTCTCTCAGAAGTTCATTTTTCTGAACGGGTTTTCTGAGGAATCCCTGAAACTCATTCCTGATTCTTGTTTCATCGCTTCTCATAGAAGAAGCAGTGAAGGCAACGATTGCAACAGATTTAGTTTCATTATCTTTCCTGAGCATCTTTGCGGCTTCGTATCCTGTAACCCCGGGCATACGCAGGTCCATAAGTATTAAATCGGGTTTAAATACTTTAGAAAACTCAACTACCTTATCTCCTGAACTTAGTTCGCCGATAACGATATCGGTATCCTCCAGGTACATTTTAACTATTTCGATATTCTGCTGAATATCATCAACGACTAAAATACGAGAAGCACCAAACTTCAGTTTTTCCTTGCTCCAGTCAACAAGCTCTGCGGGTTTTTCAACAGAATCAACTCTTCGGACATTTCTGAGAATCACGGTGAAAGTACTTCCCCTGCCCGGCTCGCTGGTTAATTCAATCGTACCATTCATCATTTCGGCTAACTTCTTTGAAATAGCCAGACCCAGTCCGGTACCTCCAAAATGTTTTGTACTGATACCCTTTGCCTGCTTAAAAGAATCGAATATAATTTTTTGTTCTTCTTTAGGAATTCCAATACCAGTATCTTCAACAGACATAGAAACGTTGTACCCTTCTTCTTCGTTACCATCAAGACTGAGAGTAACCTTTATAAATCCCGAGGCAGTAAACTTAACCGCATTGCCAACAATGTTGAGCAGAATCTGCCTGAGACGGATTTCATCAAGATAAAGGTGCGAAGGGAACTGTTCCGGAACATCAATCAAGAGGTCAATATTCTTTTCGGCTGCCTTCTGTGAGAACAAAAGTTTCAAATCAGAAATAATATCTTTTACATTAACTGGTTCGGAATGCAGTTCAAGTTTTCTTGCTTCTATTTTTGAGAGGTCAAGAATATCGTTAATGAGAGAAAGCAGTGTCCTGCCGCTGCTTAGGATTGTTTTCAGATAACTTTTGGATTTTGGTTCGCTTACAGTGTTGAACAGTATTTCTGAAAAGCCGAGAATAGCATTCATCGGAGTTCTGATTTCGTGGCTCATATTAGCGATAAATTCGCTCTTAGCAAGGTTTGCACTGTCTGCAATGGCTTTCTGTTTCATTAGTTCGGTCTCGAACTTATGCCTGTATATGGAGCCCGCAATGATTTCACCGGTAAGTTTTAAAAGATTAATAGTATCTTCGTCCCATTCCTTACTATGAATAACGGAATCGAAACCAATAAACCCTATGAGTAAGTTGCTGTAGAACAAAGGCACAGTAATGAGAGAAACAATACCCTGAGATTCCAGTACATCGCGTTCACCTTTGAACTCATCGGGTATTTCGCTGACGACAGGAATGTAAACGTGCTCGTTATTATGGAACTTATCGAACCATCTCGGGATTAAATCATTCGGAATACCCTGAAGGTTTTCCATTTCGGGGGATACACCATCGCGGCACCATTCATAAGTATTGTTCATAACATTTTCAACAAGGTCAAACTCGAAAATATAGACACGGTCAACGTCATTATATTCACCGAGTTTTTTAATTGCGCTGTTTATACTTTCATCAATCTGAAGCGACGGCTTTTTAATTAAATCGGAAGATATTTCATTTATGATAGAATGAAGTCTGTTTAATGATTCAAGCTGATGTTCGGCTTTCTTCTGTTCAGTGAAATCACGAATCAGCATAAGAATCTGATTGTCCACGAACACCTTAATCCTTGCTTCATAAAATCTCTCTGCATTGTTTATAAACAAAGAATAGACGTAAGTTTCAAGCTCATAAGAGGCAATAGATTTCTTAATAGTTTTTTCAAGTCCTGCTGATAATGTTTCGGGAAGGAAGTTCCTGAAATTTTCCCCAATGAACATTTCGGGGTCAAGAAACAACTGTGAGGTATCGGCAGTGTGATAATTTAAAAACTCACCTTCGTCGTTTAGAATGAAAACAAGGTCGGGAATGGCATCGAGCAGAGCCCTGTTGCGTTCTTCGCTTTTCTTAAGTGCATCCTCAGCAAGTTTTCTTTCTGTTAAATCAATGAAGCTCTCAATAATAGTTTCCCTGCCGTTAATATTTATTATACTTGCAGACTTCAGTATATCAATCTTCTCCCCGCCGGGTTTAAGCAAAACTCTTTCAGACCTGTCAACTTTATCACGAAGGTCAGTAACTGGACAGTGACCGGCATCCGCAGGACAGATAAATTTATGACAGAGAGAACCTTCCACTTCCTCCTTTTTTCTTCCCATCATACGGAGGGCAGTAGTGTTTACGTCGGTAATGGTGTGTGTTTCGGGGTCTATGAGCATTATCCCTGCCTGGACATTATCGAGAATAACGCGCATACGTTCCTCGCTAACCAAAAGAAGTTCTGCGGATTTATTC
Organism: uncultured Ignavibacteriota bacterium; assembly: GCA_903901375.1. Taxonomy (GTDB): domain Bacteria; phylum Bacteroidota; class Ignavibacteria; order Tepidaquicellales; family Tepidaquicellaceae; genus CAIKZJ01. The sequence goes on along the minus strand of CAIUQV010000430.1, from coordinate 934 downwards.
TTTTCTTTAATCTCCTTTTTTAACTGTTCATTTGCACGGACGAGTTCGTTGGTTTTAACCTTTACGACTTCCTGAAGCAGAACATTAGCTTCGAAGAGGGAATAATCATTTCCAGACATCTCGACATTCTTCTCAACCTTAGACATAAGAGCTTTCTGAATCTTTCCGGACTTTTCCAGTTCCTTTTCGAGCTCATTGACTCTGGCTTCGAGTGCAGCAATTTTATCTTTTTGAGTGCTCATCTGAATTATTTATTACCAAATGCAATACCTGTTAACGTCTGATTCACGTGTACAAACTGACACTGTTCGCCGTATGAATTAAACCCGATAATATTTTCAGATGAAAGAATTTTATTCATTTCACCAGTAAGATTATTCTGTTCAACTTCAAGCCTTCTGAGAATACAGTCGAATGCAATAATCAGGCTGATACCTCCAAGTTCATTTTTAATATCAGTGAGTTGTGATTTGAGATTAGTTAAAATATCATTACCCTTTGCGACGGTTAAGACCAGTCCGACATCTATTGCACAGAAGAAAGTGAGACTATAATCATCGTTCATTTTCCCGATTGAACGGATGTACCAGTTGCCGCCAATATTAAGCATCACGGGATATTTGGCGAATATCTGTGTGTTAAGTTCTTTAACGTCTATGCCGAGTATCTTTGCATATTCAAGCGCAGCTTTCTCACCGTTAATTTCATAAACAATTCTTGTCGTTGTATCGGCTTCGGTAATAACAAGTTTTTTCTCAGTCGGCTCGAAATGCTGTGTTTTAAAAGAGACGAAAGGAATTTCTGTTTCAATAATAAGCAGTTCAGCGGAATTCTGTTTAAAGACACCATTGTCATAAATATGTGTGCTCACAAACCTTAAATCGTCACCCGAAGAGCCGCCGACAATTTCAACCGAATCGAGCGATTTAGAAAG
>CAIUQV010000429.1 GCA_903901375.1 uncultured Ignavibacteriota bacterium | reverse complement strand
GCTCCTAAATTTAATGCGTTTACTATTTTTATCGTATCAGTTAACAATGAATCTCTTATCACTGAATTTGTAAAAGTCGAATCAAGACTATACTCCATCCAGTACTTCGAAACTGTCAAAGGCAAATAATCCGAAACGAATAAACTTCTTTGTAATTCAACACTTTTAAACAAAGTCTGATCTAACGCCTTGCTCCACTTAAACGTTATATTAATTGACTGATTAACAGAATTATTTAAAGGTTGCAAAAGAGTTACCTGTGCTGGTGTCCCCAATGTCTTAAATTTACTCACAGTACTAAAAGCACTGCTACCGGCAGCATTCTTAGCCCTCACTTTCCAGTAATAATTTGTAAGAGGCAACAGATTATTTACAACCTTAATAGAATCTGTCAACAACGAATCATTTACTACAATAGTTGAGAACAAGGAATCTGTCGAAAGAACCACATTATACCCTGTCGCATATTGTGGCTTACTCCATACCAGATTAAGATTTATAAGGTTACCCGTTGAATTATTCAATGGACTTAAAGGCATGGGTTCTAACGGAATAATTAAATCAGTTAATGGTCGCCTCCAAACTAAACTTCCTGCATTAGTTCCGGCAAAAATATAATTATTAGCAATTAACAACCTTCCTACTGTTGTCCCGAGAGTCATTCCTTCAATTTTCTGTATCCAGCTGTCTCCTGAGTTAGTTGACATATACACTCCTCCCGAAAGTGTACCGGCAAAAGTAATATTACCTGCAAAAGCATAACAATAAACATTGTTGTGCGACATTCCTGTATTGCTCGCAAACCAGTTCGTGCCATTATTTGTCGATTTATAAACACCTGCCCCCGCTCATTCCGGCAAATATATTCGATCCATTAGCAGCAACACAACCCACATCAATACCTAGATAATACACATTTGACCATGTGTTACCATTGTCGGTTGACCGGTAAATCCCGGACCTTGTACCTGCAAATATATTATTATCGATGTATGCTAATGAGAAAATAAAGGAAACTCCAAGATTCGCATAAGACCAGGTTGCCCCGCTATCAGACGAAACAAACAAACCACCACTCTCTAACCCTGCATAAACATTTGTTCCTTTTACACACACTGACCATACTCTGCTACCACTCAGACCGGATAAATTCCAGTTAGTACCACTGTTCGTAGATCTATATACACCACCGCCATAAGTGCCGGCATATAAATTGTTCCCGCTTCCTGCTAACGCCAGTACTAAGTTGTAATTCAATCCGGAACTTACAGATGACCAGTTATCTCCGTCATTTGTTGAAAGGAAAACTCCGCCATAATATCCGGAATATATATTTGTCCCTAATTGCACAAATCCGTTTAAAGCTTTTGTAGTATCAAGACCATCCGCCTTCTTAACCCACTGTGCATTCAAAGAAACTGCAAAAACTAATATCAATAATGTGTAAATTAGTTTTTTCATATATGTTAATTTAAATTTTTCTTCCGCCAAATAGTGAAAGTGTTTTAATAATTATTTTATTAATGTCATTTTTCTTGTTTCAATGTATCCTTCCGTTTGCATACGATAGAAATAAACTCCGCTGGAATAGTTTCCTGCATTCCACTGAATGCTGTACGTCCCTGCGTTTAATCTCTCATTCACCAGTGTTTCTACTTCGCACCCAATCAAATCATAAACCGTAATCTTCACATTTCCCAACTTTGCAATTTTAAATTTGAATTTTGAACTGCTGTTAAACGGGTTCGGATAGTTCTGACTGAGAGAATATGCTGATGATATTTCCGCGCTGATGTTATTTACTGATACTAGATTTTGAAATTCCCTTCTCCAGATTTGTGTGCCGCCTGCTGCCGCAAAAATAAATCCATTTGCAATGAATAATGTTCTTATCATTGAACTACCTAAGCCATCATTCCTCTGTGTCCAGCTTGTTCCTTTATTTGCAGACACATAAATGCCTGTGCCTGAAAATGCTCCTGCAATAATGTATGAACCTGTTGCTACTAAGGAATATATCTGATAACCACTGAATGCTGTTGTATGTGTAAAATTGTATCCGTTATCTGTAGATTTTAGTACACCACCGTCATAAGTACCTGCATAAATTTCTGTTCCATTGGTTGCCAGCGAATACACGGAATTCGTTATACCATTCGCTGCTGTCCAGTTTACACCATTGTTTGACGATACCCATAAATTTGCGCTTCCTGCCGCCGTATAAACAAAGTTGTCTTTCACAAGCAAATATGGAGTAACCTGTGAACTTCTCGTTGACCAGTTAAGTCCGTCGTTTGTTGATGATAATAAACCGTTTCCTGTAGCGGCAAATAAGGTAGTGTTGTTTGAGGCAAAACAGTATGCCTGCATATTCATATTTGTCCAGTTTACTCCCAGATTATCCGAGTACATTGATACTGAACCATTGCTGTATGCTGTGGCAAACAACCTTGTTCCTTTAGCGTGAAGACTTCCTGCAAAATAAGGGAATGTAGTTTGCGTCCAGTTCACTCCGTTATTCGTTGTAATATAAACACCGGGATTATATGTAGGATTGTTGTTTAGTAATAAGTAAGTTCCTACAAAAATATTACCATTTATTGAAGAAAAACTGTTAACATTCCCTGAGATATTATTTGAAATAGGCACCCACTGGCATGGGCAATTATTAACATTAATTATGAATTGTAAAACGAAAATCATAATAAAAAGAAGTGATATTCTTTTCATATGTTTATTCCTCTAGTTAATTGGTTAAATAAGTTTTTGTCAACCCTCTCCAATTATTTGAAATATACCAAATATTCTTACAAAGTAAAATGTTTAATATTAAGTATTTAATCTGTACTACGGAAATATCAAAATATTAGTAAGTACTTAAAGTTCTTTTAATTTTCTAAGAAGTTTGTACCTATATAATTTAGGTCATCGAATCTATACCGAAAAGTACTGATTAATTTCCTTATATTAATCGGATAAGACAAGTTATCACCAAAACATTGTCTTCATATTGTATTAGCAAAAACAGATAAATACTTCATAGTAGTGTTGAGCAGTTAGTATGGTTTTACAGAAATGCATACGATATAATGTTCAAATAAAATGGTGGAAAGAAATTCATGACCTTTTTATAATATTTAGGGAACTTTTCTCGTTATATATTAGTAATATTATATGAATAACCTAAAATACATTATAAGTTATTCTTATATCACAAGTTTTCTAAGTCAAAATGACAACTGTCATATTATGTTTTAACAGTCTTTTAGACTGACCCAATCCACTACTAATACATTATAAATCCATTACAAATCCACTTCAAACCCATTTTAACCTCTATTATCTATATCTTTTACTTATATTGGCATTATCATTGAATAGGTCTATCTATGAATGAAAGCCCTTATTGATAATTTATCCAATTGGTGTTTAAAATACATATAAATAACATGTTGACTTAAGAATGATTTGGACTTAAGAATGATGTTGGAATGTAAATTAAACTTAATGAGATTTTAAAAGAAATACCTTAAGAATGCATCTTACCTCTTGAAAGAGACGCAAATATCCCTAGAATGCAAAGGAAGGAAAACAGCCCGAATGCTATTTTTAGACTCATAATTAATTGTTCATGGTTCTCTGGTTT